>NZ_BADD01000024.1 GCF_000333455.1 Rhodopseudomonas sp. B29 | reverse complement strand
AAATATGCTCGGCGTGATGCTGATGGAATTGCGCAATGATCTAACCGTAGGAGAGCCCAGATTTACTCGGGCCGCCTTGGTAGAAGACCGACATAAGGTGACAAGAACCTCAGCCAAAGAAACCAAGAGGGCCGGGAAACCCCAACAAGCGAAAATGCAGAAGTTGAAAGTAAAGGATAGATGACTCCCTACGAACTAGAACTGTCGAAATTGGGAAAAACGGTCGAGGCAGCAGCGTCTGCTGATATCGAGCGGTTTAAGACTGCAATCGCGGCGGCGAGCGAAGCTAGTATCATAGCAGTCGGATCCGGCGGATCGTTCACGGTTGCCTCTCTTCTTTGTAGCTTGCATGAAGCTTTTACAGGTCGCGTTTCTCGGGCTGTGACGCCCCTCGAATTGATTTGCAATCCCACCTTGGCATCCACAAGCCCTATCTTTATCGTTTCTGCTGAAGGAAAAAATCCCGATATACTTGAGGCTCTCCATAGAGCTCGGCAGCACAGCTCCCGAACGGTTCACGTTATAACCAATCGAGAGCATAGTCCGTTAATGGACCAAGTGATTGACTTGAATGATGTAACCCCGCACGTTTTTGCGTTGACCGAAAAGGACGGCTATCTCGCAACAAACAGCCTTGTATTTGATGCAGCGGTAGTCGCCCGCGCCTACGGCGAGCTGGATCGCCAGCCTGTCGAGATCCATCGTCAGGCTGACGAGATTGTCCTCGGGGGGCTCTCTCTCGAAGAATGGATTAGGTCTTCAGCATCCTTCGCCAAGGAAACCGCTAGACGAGGCAGCTTAATCATAGTCTTCTCACCAAATCTTCGCCCAATTGCGGAGGATCTGGAGTCCAAGCTTTCAGAAGCGGCGCTACTATTCAGTCAGCTTGCTGACTTTCGGTCGTTCGCTCACGGACGCCACCTTTGGCTTACTGAGCGATCCAAGGATGCATCATTATTGGTACTAACGGAGCCGGCTGTAGAAAGACTCTGGACCGATATGTGTCCTCAGATCCCGCTGGAGGTGCCCACGTTCTGCATGCAGCTGCCTGCCGCGAAACCGAAGGATCTAATATCCGGTCTCATTGCGGGCATGCATCTTGTATCCGAAATCGCAAATGCGGCTAATCGCAACATCGCTAAACCAACGATCTCTCCGCTGGGTAGAAGCCTGTATTACGCCAACCTTCAAAGTCTGATTCCTCCACCCTTCGAAGACGCGTTACGAGGAGAGATTTCAAAGTATGAAGCTCTCGGCGCTCACTGGCCCTCGTCGCGAAACAGTGGGAAAATAAGACGTGCGCTTGAAGATACTGAATTAGCGTTTCAGGCGCAGAAATTTCGTTCCATTGTGTTTGATTACGACGGCACTCTTTGCAATTCTAACGACAACGACCGACCGCCTTCGCCCCAAATAATTGATCACGTAAAACGGCTTCTTGAGGCCGGAGTAGTGATTGGGGTTGCGTCGGGGCGGGGTGGTTCAATGGCGGATCACCTGGAGCGAGTTTTTGATCAGACTCACTGGTCCAAGATTTGGCTTGGGCTCTACAATGGTGGATGGATAGGCAAGCTAGGCGATCTTCCTCCGGAAACAGAACGGTTGAGCGAGTTTCTGATCCACGCAAAGCGCATAATCACCAACCTGCAATCTTTTGGAGTTCCCATCTCGGTGATCAAAGCAACTGCTCCTTACCAAATTAGCATTCGGTTTGAAGGGGGCGTCAACACAGAAACTATGTGGTTTGTTATCGTTGACGCGTTTAAGCAGGCCGGACTGGAAACGAGCACAATAGTACGGAGTAACA
>NZ_BADD01000025.1 GCF_000333455.1 Rhodopseudomonas sp. B29 | reverse complement strand
TCGTCGAGCCGTTCAATCTCGAGCGGATCGAGGTGCTGCGCGGGCCGCCTTCGATCCTTTACGGCCAGGCGTCGCCGGGCGGCATCGTCAACATGGTCAGCAAGCGCCCGACCTTCGAGCCGTATCACGAGATGTTCGTCTCGACCGGCACTCGCGGGCGCATCCAGGGCGGCGTCGATCTCAGCGGTCCGCTCGACAAGGACAAGCAGCTCGCCTACCGGTTGACCGCATCCGGCTTCGACGTCGGCAGTCAGGTCGATTATCAGGGCTATCAGCGGGTTTCGATCGCGCCGTCGCTGACCTGGCGGCCGACCAACGACACCACCCTGACGGTTCTCGGCACCTATCAGCGCGATCCGAAGGCCGGGTTCTACAATCAGCTTTCGCCGCTCGGGATCGGCACGATCTACCCGTACAACGGCCGGACTATCCCGACCAGTTTCTTCTCCGGCGAACCGGGCTTCGATCACACCTCACGCAGCTACGGATCGATCGGCTATCTGCTCGAACACAATGTCGGAACGGGCCTGACGGTCCGTCAGAACCTGCGCTATCTCGACAGCGACACCGATTTCGCCACCGCGTCGCCCAACATGTCGACCGATCCGACGCGGATGACCCGCGGCGCCTATGGCACGCAGGAAACCATCAAGTCGTTGTCGGTCGACACCCAGGCCGAAGGCCGTTTCCGGTTTGGCGGCTTCGAACATACCACGCTGTTCGGCATCGATTATCGCAACGCTTCGGACCGGGCCTATAACAGCTCCGGCACGGCCACCACCATCAACGCCTTCGCGCCGATCTACGGCACCATTCCGACATTGAAACTCGCGTCCGCCACCGGTCAGAACGTCCAGCAGGTCGGCGTCTACGCCCAGGATCAGATCAAATTTCAGAACTGGATCGCGCTGCTCGGCATCCGGCGCGACCAGGCGGATTCGCAGACGACCAATCTGCTGACCAACGCCCGGACCGCGGACAAGTCGGATTCCGCGATCACCAAGCGCGGCGCGCTGATGTACAAGTTCGACAACGGCGTGGCTCCCTACGTGCAGTACACCGAGTCGTTCCAGCCGACGGTCGGCACCGACTTCTACGGCAACGCTTTCGATCCGACGCGCGGCCAGCAATACGAAGCCGGCGTGAAGTATCAGCCGAATCCGAAATCGCTGTACACGCTGGCCTATTTCGACCTGACCCAGCAGAACGTGCTGACCACCGATCCCGACCCGACCCACGTCGGAAAGAGTGTGCAGACCGGCGAGATCCGGTCACGCGGCGTCGAGTTCGAGGCCAAGACCGAGGTCAACGCCGACCTCACCATGCTGGCGTCGTATACTTATCTCGACCAGACCGTCACCCAGTCGAACAACCCGTTGCAGCTCGGCAAGCGCCCGATCGGAATGCCGACGCATACGGCGAATCTCTGGGCGGACTACACCTTCCACCGCGGCCCGCTCGACGGGTTCGGTCTCGCGGGAGGCGTCCGCTACATCGGCGAAAGCGCGGGCACGACGTCGAACACCTATCCGAATTCCAACGTGCCGTTCAACGTGCCGGCGGTGACGCTGTTCGATGCGGCGATTCACTACGATCTCGCCGCGCTCGGGCGGCAGTTCACCGGGCTTCGGCTGTCGGTCAACGCCACCAATCTGTTCGATAAGGTTTATGTCGGCGTTTGTCAGGATTTCGGCTGCTATTACGGCCTGCGCCGCGAGGTGATCGCTACTTTGCGCTATCGCTGGTGAACGCGCGACGAGGATGGCCGAGCCGATGACACGCGCCGCCCTGCGGAAATGGTTCTGGGTCCACAAATGGACCAGCCTGGTCTGCACCGCCTTCCTGCTGTTGATCTGCGTCACCGGTCTGCCGCTGGTGTTCAGCGATGAGATCAACGACGCGCTCGACGGCGCGCTGCCTTACGCCGCGGTGCCGGCCGGCACGCCCAGGGTCGATCTCGATCACCTGATCACGGCGAGTCGGGCGCGATATCCCGGCGAGACGGTGCTGTTCGCCGCGCTTCTCGACGACGAGCCAAAGGTGATCGTGACGCTGGCGCCGTCGTGGGCCGCGTTCGTCGCCGACCGCCACGCGGTGCACCGGATCCAGTTCGATGCCCACACCGGCGCGGTGTTGAAGGCGAGCGACCCCAACCAGGACGCGGGCGTGCGCGTCACCGATGTGCTGCTCAGCCTGCATCGCGATCTGTTCGCCGCGCTGCCGGGCGAATTGTTCCTGGGGCTCATCGGGCTGCTGTTCGTCGCCGCGATCGTCTCCGGCGTCGTCGTCTACGGGCCGTTCATGCGACGGCTCGACTTCGCCACCGTGCGCTCGGAGCGGTCGAGCCGCGTCAAATGGCTCGACCTGCACAATCTGCTCGGCATTGTGCCGCTGATGTGGATGCTGGTGGTCGGGGCGACGGGCGTGGTGAACGAGTTGTCGACGCCGCTGTTCGGGCTCTGGCAGATCACCGACGTCAAGGCGATGCTGGCGCCGATGGCGGGGAAGCCGGTGCCGCAGCAACTCAGTTCGCCGCAGGCGGCGATCGACGTCGCGAGAGCGGCGGCGCCGGAGATGGTGCCGACCAGCGTCGTGTTCCCAGGCTCGCCCTTCGGCTCGCCGTATCACTACTTGATCTGGACCAAGGGTCGCAGCGCGCTGACGTCGCGGCTGTTCAGCCCGATCCTGGTCGATGCCCGCGACGGCAAGCTGGCGGCGGTGGTGATGATGCCGTGGTACCTGCGCGTTCTGGAAGTGTCGCGGCCGCTGCATTTCGGCGACTACGGCGGATGGCCGCTCAAGATCATTTGGTGCCTGCTCGACATCGTCACGATCGCGGTGCTTGGCAGCGGCTTGTATCTCTGGTTCGGCCGCCGGCGCCTGCCGCCCGAATTTTCGGAAGTCGAGGCCGATCTTGCCGACAGCCGCGTCAGCGGCCCGCTCGTCGAACGGGCGGCCGAATGAGCGGGCGGGCCGATCTTCGGGTGTGGCGCTGGCCGGTGGCGTTGTCGGTGCTGATCGCGGTCGGGCTCGCCGCGGCGTTGCTCGGCGAGGGCGGGGCATGGTGGGGCTTGTCGTGGGCTGCGCTCGCCGTGCCGCTCGCCACCATCGCGGTGGCGTTGGCCCGCAGCCGGAGGCGGGCGCGCTCCGGTCGGTCCAATGCCGGCGCGGCCCGACCCAGCTAGTCCGCCGTCACGCCTTCGCGTACCTGTTTCTTGCGGGCGTCGCGTTCGTCGTGGATCACGGCGATGACTTTGCCGACCGGCATGCCGAGCGTCTGCAGCACGGTCGAGGCGATCTCGAAGCTGGCTTCCAGCACTTCGCGGACGACGTCGCTGGCCCCGAGCTTGAACAGCCGGACGGCGTGCGCGGCGTCGCGTGCGCGGACGATCACCGGCAGATCGGGACGCTCGGCGCGGGCCGCGGCGACGACGTTCTCAGCCGCGACGGCGTCGTGCATTGTCACCACCAGCGCCGGCGTTTCGGCCAGTCCGCACAGCCGCAGGAAGGCGCGCTGCGTCGCGTCGCCGTAGACGACGTTGTGGCCGGCCTTGCGCGAGCGTGCCACTGCTTCGGGGTCGACGTCGATGGCGATGAACGCCTTGCCCTGTTTGTTCAGGATGTCGCCGAGGATGCGGCCGACGCGGCCGTAGCCGACGACGATGATGCGCGACGGCTCGGCCGGCCCCGGATCGGTGTGGCCGAGCGCTTCGGCGGTGACCTTGCGGACGCGCTTGCCGGCCTTGCGGCTGAGCCGCGCCAGATAGGGCGTCAGCAGCATGGTGCCGGACGCGACCAGCAGCATGAACTGCTCGACCTCGTGGGTGATCAGCCCGCTCGAACTCGCCAGGCCGAGAACCAGGAAGGCGAATTCGCCGCCACCGGCGAGCAGCAGGCTTGTCTCGGTAACCACCGGCCAGGATAGTCCGAACAGCCGCGTCAGGCCGGCTATCACCAGCGCTTTCAGCGCCACCATGCCGATCACCGAGTACAACACCATCGCCGGATGCCGCGCGACTTCGGCGAGATCGATCCGCATCCCGACCGAGATGAAGAACAGCCCGAGCAGCATGCCTTTGAACGGCTCGATATCGACTTCGACCTGACGGCGGAATTCGGTTTCCGCCAGCACCAGGCCGGCCAGGAAGGCGCCCAGAGCCATCGACAGGCCGGCGACATGGGTGAGCAGCGATGTGCCGACCACGACGAACAGGATCGCCGCCATGAACAGCTCGCGGTTGTGGGTCTGCGCCACCAGCCGGAACAGCCGGCGCAGCACCAGACGCCCGAATGCGACGATCAGGACGATCGCCGCCGCAGCCTGCGCCAGCGCCACCAGCAGCCCGACCCACACCGAGCCGGTCGCGCTGGTCACCGCGGCGACTTCACCGCCGCTACTCGCGCCCGAGCCGGCGCTGCCGAACACCACGATCAGAAACAGGATCGGCACCACGGCCAGATCCTGCGCCAGCAGCACGGCGAAGATGCTGCGCCCGACAACAGAAGCGAGGCGCTTCTGCTCGGCGAGAAGCTGCAGCACGATCGCGGTCGAGGACAGCGCCAGGCAGGCGCCGATCACCAGGCTCGCCTCGATGGTATTGCCGAACGACAGCGCGATGCCGGCAATCGCCGCGGTGGTCAGCCCCACCTGCAGCATGCCCAGTCCGAACACCAGCCGTCGCATGGTCCACAATCGGTCGAACGACAATTCGAGGCCGATGGTGAACAGGAGGAAGGCGACGCCGAGTTCGGCGAGGCGATCGACGGTCTCTTGCGACGTGATGGTGACGTAGCGCAGCCAGGGCAGGCCTTCGTCGACACGGCCGAGGGCATTGGGACCAAGTACCAGGCCGGCGATCAGGAATCCGAGCACCGGGCTGATGCGAAACCGCGTCATGAGCGGGATGACCACCCCCGCGGTGCCGAGGAAAACCAGCATCTCGCGATAGGCGCCGATATCTGTCTCTGCTGCCATCGTTTCTTCAATCACGCTGGAACCGCGGGTGCGACGATTTAGATCAAGCGACGCGGCGTCTGCGGCGATTAATCGCGATTGGACGGTGAGATTTCTGCTCATCACAACCGAGCACGCGACGCTGCGGCGATCGGTAGCCTCATCGCTGGTGGCGCCGCAGGGCGTTATGCCGCACAACGGGAGCATGGAGCATAATACACCGCTGATCTCGACCATCGTCGCCGGCTTGGTGCTGGCGTTCGGCTTCGGCCTTGTCGCAAATCGAATCAAAGTTTCGCCGCTGGTCGGCTATCTGCTGGCCGGCGTGGTGATCGGGCCGTTCACCCCCGGCTATGTGGCCGATCAGGGCCTCGCCAACGAGCTCGCCGAGATCGGCATCATCCTGTTGATGTTCGGCGTCGGGCTCCATTTCTCGCTGAAGGATCTGCTCGCCGTGAAGGCGATCGCCATCCCCGGCGCGATCGTGCAGATCGCCGCCGCGAGCGTGATGGGCGTCGGGCTCGGCTACGTGCTGGGCTGGCCGATCGGCGGCGGCCTGGTGCTCGGTCTCGCGCTCTCGGTTGCCAGCACCGTGGTGCTGCTACGCGCTCTGCAGGACCGCCGCTTGCTCGACACCGACCGCGGCCGCATCGCCATCGGCTGGCTGATCGTCGAAGATCTGGCGATGGTGCTGACGCTGGTGCTGCTGCCGGCGCTGGCAGGCATTCTGAAAGGCGACGCCAACGGCGCTGGCTGGCAGGAAGTGCTGTGGCCGCTCGGGCTGACGCTCGGCAAGGTCGCGGCCTTTATGGCGTTCATGCTGATCGTCGGCCGCCGGCTGATCCCGTGGCTGCTGCACTACGTGGCGCACACCGGCTCGCGCGAACTGTTCCGCCTGGCTGTGCTGGCGATCTCGCTCGGTGTCGCGTTCGGCGCCGCGATGTTGTTCGACGTGTCGCTGGCGCTCGGCGCGTTCTTCGCCGGCATGATCCTGGCGGAGTCCGAGCTCAGCCAGCGCGCCGCCCACGAGACCCTGCCGCTGCGCGATGCCTTCGCGGTGCTGTTCTTCGTCTCGGTCGGCATGCTGGTCGATCCTTCGATCGTGCTGCGCGATCCGCTGCCGTTGCTCGCCGCGGTGCTGATCGTGATCATCGGCAAGTCGATCGCCGCGTTCCTGATCGTGCGGCTGTTCGGCCATCCCAACATGACGGCGCTGACGATCTCGGCGTCGCTGGCGCAGATCGGCGAATTCTCGTTCATCCTCGCTGGCCTCGGTGTGAGCCTGGGACTGATGCCGGAGCGCGGCCGTGATCTCGTGCTCGCCGCCGCCATCGTCTCGATCATGCTCAATCCGGTGATGTTCGTTCTGCTCGATCGCTGGAGCGCCAAGGCGAGCGAAGCCGACGACAAGCTCGAAGCCGAGGGCAAATTGGCCGTACCGGTGCATCACCACGACGGCCACGTCGTGCTGGTCGGCCATGGCCGCGTCGGCGGCGTGGTGAGCGAGGCGCTCAAGCGCGACGGCGCCGATTTCGTGGTCATCGAGCACGACAACGATCGCGTCGCCAAGCTGCAGCAGGACGGCATCGCGGCGATCGGCGGCAACGCCGCCGCGCCCGAGATGCTGGAAGAGGCCGAGATCGCCAGCGCCCGCGGCCTTTTGGTCGCGATCCCCGACGCTTTCGAAGGCGGCCAGATCGTCGCCAAGGCCCGCGCGCTGAATCCGACCCTGCCGATCATCGCCCGCGCCCATTCGGCCGAAGAGGTCGCGCATCTGAAGACTAACGGCGCCAGCGTGGTGATCATGGGCGAAGACGAAATCGCCAAGGCGATGATCGCGCGCTTAGGCGCTAACACATCCTCGGCGTCATCCTGAGGCGCCGCCGCGCAGCGGCGGCCTCGAAGGATGAGCTACATGCACGCGTAGCTGTCATCCTTCGAGGCGCGCAAGGGCGCGCACCTCAGGATGACGACTCCTGGCTCGGAGCAAAGACAAACGTCATGCCGGGAAAAAGAAAAAGGCGCGGATTGCTCCGCGCCTTTCGTGTGTCTGGTTCGCCAGAAAGCGGATCAGGCGGCCTTCGGCTCGCTCATCGCCTTGGTCAGGTTCTCGGCGACCTTGTCGAGGAAGCCTTCGGTCGACAGCCAGCGCTGATCGGCGCCGACCAGGAGCGCGAGGTCCTTGGTCATGAAGCCGGCTTCGACGGTCTGGACGCAGACCTTCTCCAGCGTGTCGGCGAAGCGGGCGAGGTCCTTGTTGCTGTCCAGCTTGGCGCGATGCGCCAGGCCGCGGGTCCACGCGAAGATCGACGCGATCGAATTGGTCGAGGTCGCCTTGCCCTTCTGGTGCTCGCGATAGTGGCGGGTGACGGTGCCGTGGGCGGCTTCGGCTTCCACCGTCTTGCCGTCCGGCGTCATCAGCACCGAGGTCATCAGGCCGAGCGAGCCGTAGCCCTGGGCCACGGTGTCGGACTGCACGTCGCCGTCGTAGTTCTTACAGGCCCAGACGTAACCGCCCGACCACTTCAGCGCCGCGGCGACCATGTCGTCGATCAGGCGGTGCTCGTAGGTCAGGCCCTTGGCATCGAACGCCGCCTTGAACTCGGCGTCGAAGATCTCCTGGAAGATGTCCTTGAAGCGACCGTCATAGACCTTGAGGATGGTGTTCTTGGTCGACAGGTACACCGGATAGCCGCGGGCGAGGCCGAGGTTGAACGAGGCGCGGGCGAAGTCGGCGATCGACTCGTCGAGGTTGTACATGCTCAGCGCGACGCCGGCGCCGGGCGCCTTGAACACTTCACGCTCGATCACCTCGCCGTTCTCACCGACGAACTTCAGCGTCAGCGTGCCCGGGCCGGGGAACTTGATGTCGGTCGCGCGATACTGATCGCCGTAGGCATGGCGGCCGATGATGATCGGCTTGGTCCAGCCCGGCACCAGCCGCGGCACGTTCTTGCAGATGATCGGCTCGCGGAACACGACGCCGCCGAGGATGTTGCGGATCGTGCCGTTCGGCGACTTCCACATGTTCTTGAGGCCGAATTCCTTCACCCGCGCTTCGTCCGGGGTGATGGTGGCGCACTTGACGCCGACGCCGTACTTCTTGATCGCCTCGGCCGCATCGATCGTGACCTGGTCGTCGGTCGCGTCGCGGTGCTCCATACCCAAATCGAAGTACATCAGTTCCAGGTCGAGGAACGGCGTGATCAGCTTGTCCTTGATCATCTGCCATATGATGCGGGTCATTTCATCGCCGTCGAGTTCGACGACGGGGTTGGTCACCTTGATTTTCGCCATGCGGGGATCGGGCCTTCTTGATTTCAGCGCTTAAAGGGCGGGAATTGGGCGTTAAGCCGCGCCCGCTATAGCACCGCGCCGCATGCGCCGAAAGCCGAATACAAGAGCAAATCGAACGGATTCGCAGCGTTCCAAGCCGGTGGATTCGGCGCCGCGCCGGCAGCGCTGGCTCATGTGATAGGCGAGGGCGGAGCTGAGATTCTTAACGAACTGTCAAAACTCTTGGTAAACGATTTATTTACCTTGAGAATCCGCCCCAGCCTTGGCAACTCCGGAGGGCTGGATTGCAGCTCCGCGGCGGGTCTGCTTCAAGCTCAGCTACAATGTGAGCGGTGTGCAGCCCATCCCTCGGTCGAAACCGGGGTGGCGGCCCCCATTGACTTTCGAAGGCGATCCCGATGGCCGGCTCCGGCACCGATAAATCCAAGCCTGGCGCGGACCTCGCGGGGCCCGTTGTTATTCTTGTCGAACCTCAGCTCGGCGAAAACATCGGCATGTGCGCCCGCGCTATGGGTAATTTCGGCTTAAAACGTTTACGGCTGGTGAAGCCGCGCGACGGCTGGCCGAACATCGCCGCGCAGCGGTCCGCCGCCGGCGCCGACTTCATCCTCGACAATGTAGAACTGTTCGACAGCGTCGAGGCCGCGGTGGCCGACTGCACGCTGCTGTTCGCCACCTCGGCGCGCGCGCACGACCAGGCCAAGCCGGTGGTCGGGCCGGAGGCGGCGGCGCAGGAGATCGTGGCCGAGACTGCCGCCGGCGCCAGCGCCGGCATCCTGTTCGGCCGCGAGCGCTACGGTCTCGAGAACCAGGAGGTCGCGCTCGCCAACCGCATCGTCACCTTCCCGGTGAACCCGGCGTTCGCCTCGCTCAATCTGGCGCAGGCGGTGCTGCTGATGGGCTATGAGTGGTTCAAGCACGCCACCGGCGGCGCGCTGCCGCACACCATGCCGGACCGCTCCGAGCGCGCCTCGCAGCAGCAGCTCGAAGCCTTCTTCGACAATCTCGTAGCCGAGCTCGACCGCGTCGAGTTCCTGCGGCCGCCGGAGAAGCGCGACACCATGCTGGTCAACCTGCGCAACATCTTCACCCGGATGGAGCCGACCAAGCAGGACATCCACACCCTGCACGGCGCCGTCATGGCGATCGCCGAGGGCCGCAAGGGCCCGGCCAAGGGCGGCGTGCTCGGCGGCGAGCAGGCGACGCGGCTGCGCGCGCTCTTGGCCGAGCGCGCGGTCGGTACGCCCGACGCCGAAGGCGGCTCAATGCGCGGGCTGGCGCGGCTGCTCCGCCGCAACCCGACCGACGCCGAGCGCCTGCTGTGGGACAGACTGCGCAGCGACCGCCGCTTCGCCGGCGACTTCAAGCGCCAGACCCCGGTCGGCCGCCACATCCCGGATTTCGTCTCCTTCACCCGCCGCATCGCGCTCGAATTGATCAATGCCGGCGAGCCCGAGGCGGTCGCCACCGAGCGCGGCGCCCGCAAGGCCTGGCTCGAGGCGCGGGATTATCGGGTGGTCTGGCTCGAGGCCGCCGAGGTCGAGCGCGACATCGCCGCCGTGCTGGGCCGGCTGGAGACGGTGCTGGGCCAGGTTCCATAAGGCTCCGTACCGCATTGCTAACGCATTTGCCGCTAGGCTTGTCCGTTGCCGTTCGGTTGATCCGGACGGCGCAATGCGATCGTTGGCGCCAGCGGCTTGGTCATCGATCGCTGCTAGACCTGGGCTCTACGTAAAACGGCTTCCGACGCTCTCATGACTGACACGCTCGATCGCGGATTTGGTGAATCGCAACAGCCGGCCACCGCGGCTCCGCTGTACGAGACCGCGCAGGGCGAGTGCCTCAACGAGACCGCGCTGCTGGCAAAATACGCGATCGACCGGATCGCCGAGATGATCATCTGGCTGGACGAGGACGGCCGGGTGATGTTCGTCAACGCGGCGGCGACGAAGCTGCTCGGCTATTCCAACGCCGAGTTTCTGTCGATGACGGTGCTGGACCTCGATCCGCTGTTCGATGCGGCGATCTGGAAGGCGCACTGGCAAGAGGTGGTGGAGCGGGGCTCGTTCACGTTGGAAACCGTCAACCGCACCAAAAGCGGCGTCAACATTCCCGTCGAGGTCACGGTCAATTTCGTCGAGTGTCTCGGACGCAAGATGAACTGCTCGATCGTGCGCGACATCACCGAACGCAAGCAGGCCGCCGAACGGCTCGCGGAGATGAACCAGCGGCTGGTGGCGGCGAGTCTCACCGATGAACTGACGGCGCTTGCCAATCGCCGGCATTTCGACCGCGTGCTCACGGCCAGCTATATGCGGCACCTGCGGACTCGTGCGCCGCTGTCGCTGATCCTGATCGACATCGATCACTTCAAGGCCTTCAACGATCGCTACGGACACCTGCAGGGCGACCAATGCCTGCAGCGCGTCGCGGAAGTGATCGACGACCGGATGTTCAGGCCAGACGATCTCGCGGCGCGCTGGGGCGGCGAGGAATTCGTTTGCATCCTGCCCGAAACCGACCGCGCGGGCGCGCTGGTGGTGGCGAACTGCCTTCGTGACGCCATCCTCGGCCTCGCGATCCCGCACGAGGCCTCACCGATCGCTGCCGTCGTCACCGCGAGTTTCGGTATCGTCACTGCGATCTGCCAGCCGGACAAGACCGCGGACAGCCTGTTCGAAACCGCGGATGTGCTGCTCTACGAAGCCAAGAAGCGCGGACGAAACTGCATCGTCCAATCTCCCGCTGTCGGGTAGCGCCGGCACGCGTCAGCCCCCATTTGGCTTGGGGCACATCCCGCGATTGGTTCGATCGCAAGCGGCTGTGCACCGCTCTGAAATCTTCAAGGGAGGAAGTATGCGACGGTTCTCGATCGCTCGGCGTGGTGGTTTCGGATTCGCCATCTTGGCCGCCATGGTCGCAGTCTCGGGTAGTCCAGCCCGCGCCGACGACGTCGCCGGCGTTTGGCTGCGCGACAGCGGCGCCTCGAAGGTGAAGTTCGCGCCCTGCGGCGGCGCTGTCTGCGGCACGCTGGTCTGGATCAAGCCCGGCACCGACACGCCGGCCAAGATCGGCCAGAAAGTGTTCTTCGACATGAAGCCCTCCGGCCCGAACGCCTGGAGCGGCAGCGCCTTCAACCCCGAGGACGGCAAGACCTATTCGGGCAAGATGAGCCTCGAAGGCGCCAAGCTGACCACCCAGGGCTGCGCCATGGCCGGCCTGATCTGCAAATCCGCCAGCTGGACGCGGAGCAACTGAGCGGCCGCGCCGGAGGTCGGGCTTGCCCCGACCAGCCGCGGGCCCGAAGTTCGCAGATGGTAGCCCGGATGCAGCGAAGCGAAATCCGGGATCGCGCGTTGACTTCTAGCGGGCGGTTTTAAGTGCCGCCAGCTGCGGCACCGCCCAGTCATGCGCCAAATGCCTATCAAGACGGAGTGTTGAGTGAGCGTCGCCTTCACCAAGGAAGACAGTGCCGAGACCGCATCCGAGACGGTGCTGCCCGATCGGCCGATTTCCGAACACCCCAATCTCGTCACCGCCGCCGGCCTCGCCGCGCTCGAGGCGCAGCTCGCCGAGGCGCGCGCCGCCTATGAGGCCGCGCAAAGCATCGACGACGTCAACGAACGCCGCCGCACCGAAGCCATCCCGCTGCGCGACGCCCGCTACTACGCGGCCCGCGTCCGCACCGCTCAGGTGATGCCCGAACCGGACAGCACCGACGTCGTCGCCTTCGGCTCCACCGTCACCTTCCGCCGCGCCGATGGCCGCATCCAAACCTACCGCATCGTCGGTGAAGACGAAGCCGACCCGAAAGCCGGCACCATCTCCTTCGTCGCCCCGGTGGCGCGGCTGCTGATGGGCAAGGAAGTCGGCGACGTGGTGGGGAAGGGGGCGCAGGAGCTGGAGGTGGTGGGGATTAGAGGCGGCTGAGGGCGGAGAGGTCACAGTGCCTCTTGTCTCGCGCGCCCTGTTTGACATCTTGAACATTGAGGCAAACGAATCAAGTCGATCCAGCACGTTCCGGCGCCAAACCGAGCGGCGAAAAACACAACAAGATTTTGATCGCTATAGTATTTTAGTTATTCTCCCCGAAAGGTTTGCCAGATCTTTGGTGTGTGTGTCATCGACCTTCCTTCTAGCGTTCTCTGAGGCGATTACTGGGCCACCAGAATCGCCTAGTAGGAGATCGATTTTAGATCGTTCAATGCCAAAGTTCACAAGGACCGAAAAGGTGGGAAGAAAAAATAAGGCGGATGTTCAGAAGGACACGGCCGGTGAGATCAGATTCTACCGAGCCAACGAAAAACCCTACGGTGCCTTCAGTAATCTGTATAAGTCTCCCATCGAATTTGAAGGGCAAACCTTTCCGACGGCCGAACATGCCTATCAAGCTGGTAAAGCGGTC
>NZ_BADD01000026.1 GCF_000333455.1 Rhodopseudomonas sp. B29 | reverse complement strand
ATGGGTTCGACGACTGGAGCGATTGTCGGCTCGATCACGAAGAACAGCACCGCGTCCAGATTAGCATCGACCAGCCGGGATCGACCGCGACCGCCAGCGTCAGCGGAAAGGCGGCGGCAATGAACGATCCGATGTAGGGCACGAAGCGCAGCACCGCGGCGAGAATGCCCCACAGCGCCGGGCTCGGCACCCCGATGATCCACAGGCCGGTGCCGATCAGTACACCGAAACCGGAGTTGATCAGGAGCTGATTGAGGAACAGCCGGCTGAGCCGACTGGCCGCGTCATCCAGCGCTGCCGTGGTGCGCTGCAGATCGTGGGCGCCGGCGAGGCGGATCAGCCGATTGCGCAGATCCTCCCGCTGCAAAAGGATGAAGATGACGAAGATCACGATGATGCCGGTCGTCGCCAGCGGCGACACCAGCGGCGCGATCAGCGACCGCAAATTGGCGAGGGTGCCCGGATCGGGCTGCAGCACTTCGACCGGGACGGGCGCCACTGGTCTCGCCGAGGCGCCCGGCTGCGGATTGGTCAGTGACGTCGACGGGACGTTCTTGGGTCTGTTCAGCTCCTTGCTGAGATTCTGCAGCATGCCTTCGGCGCGTTCGAGCGTCGAGGATCCGCCGGCCACGCCGCGCAGCGACGTGATCTTGGCCTGGATCGTCGATTGATATTGCGGCAGGTCGCCTGCGAGCCGCGTGAGCTGCGTCGCGATCAGGCTGCCGAGCGCGAAGATCACCGCAAAGGCCAGCAGCACGGTGGTGATGGCGGCGACCGCTCGCGGCACCCGCAGCGACTGCAGGAAGTTGACGGGCCGCGCCAGCACGAAGCTGAGCAGGATCGCCAGCGCGACCGGCACGAACACCTCGCGGCCGACATACAACGCCGAGACGATGATGACGGCGAGAATCGTCACCGCGCAGGCTCCGACCAGGCCGGCGACGTCTTCGAGTGTCTGCGTTTTACCCAGCTTCATCAAGTCGAGCTTCTCGGCAAGAGATTGACTGAACGGGCGGCGCCGACGACGCAGGGGTTAGTACCTGCGGAATCCGCCGCCCCGGACCAGCCGGATGACGAGCAGGAGAATGACCGCCCCGATCGTCGCGTTGATGATCGCGCGAACCATGCCGGCGCCAAGATGAATGCCCAGCTTCGGCAGCAGCCAGCTTCCGATGAAGGCGCCGACGATGCCGATCAGGAGGTCGCCGATCAGGCCGAAACCGGCACCACGGACGATCTGGCCGGCGAGCCAGCCGGCAACGATGCCGACGAGGAGAATGACGACGAGGCTTTCGCCGGACATGTTCATGCGAGACTCCGTACGGCGGGGCGCCGATCCTCGATAAGTGCGGCCGCGGTGGCGAGTTCCCTGAGAGGGAAGGGAGACCAGCGATATCGGCCGTCGACGGGCGCTCCAGCTGACGGAAAGCCAAGAGATATCCCCGCCGCCGCAAGTGGGCGGCACCCGCCTTGGCGCCACGAAGGAGGCTGCGGTGCGTCGCCGAGAGGCCGGCGCTTGCTCCAACCCGCCGCTTGTCGCGGGCTGTCGCTTGCAGGCGTCGCGATCATGGTAGGTGACGGCGACGGATTTTCCGAGGGCCAAGATCGGCTGCACTGACGCTCACCGGCGCAGCGCAGGCGTTGCAGCGGCAGAAGCCTGCGACGAACGACGGCGCGTAGTTAACTGCCGAGCACGTCGCCGCACCCGCGGCCTGTGTTTAGAAGTGGAATAATTCAAATCAATAATTAGAACTGGAATAACTCAAAGTACGTAGTTGTTAGATAGATTCAATAGCCGTTCGGGTTCCTCTCTTCGTGGTTCATTAATATAACACCGCCGCTGGTCGATCGGTTGTCGGCACGGGGGCGATGAAATTGAAGAAGACTGCGATCAGACATATTCCTTATTACTTTGCGGCTGGCTGCATCGTTTCTCACTTCGGTTTATCGGCGCAGGCGCTCGCGCAGGATGCCGGAACATCGCTGCCCGCGGTCACCGTCGATGCGCCGAAGCAGGCCAGCAGGCCGGCTCCCGCGGCGCGGTCGCGTAGTCGTACCGCCGCGCGGGTTCGGGCCGTTGCGGCGCGGTCGCGGCAGCCCGCCGAACCGCCTGCGGCGCCGTCGGCGTCGCGTGCGCGCGAGACCGCGTGGGGACACGTCGACGGCTACGTCGCCAGCCGCAGCGGCACCGGCACCAAGACCGACACGCCGCTGCTCGAAACCCCGCAATCGATCTCGGTGGTGACGCANGATCAGATTCAGGCCCAGGCGGTGCAAAG
>NZ_BADD01000027.1 GCF_000333455.1 Rhodopseudomonas sp. B29 | reverse complement strand
ATCGATCAGGTGACGCTGCTCGGCGTCGCCAAGGGGCCGACCGCGACGCCGGCCGCGAGACGCTGTTCATGCCGGAGCGCGAGGCGATCAAGCTCGAGCCGCGCGACCCGGTGCTGTATTTCATCCAGCGGCTGCGCGACGAGGCGCACCGCTTCGTCATCGGCTCGCACCGGACGCTGCGCAAGAAAGACATCCGCGAGGCCGGCCTGCAGGAGATCCCCGGCATCGGCCCGACCCGCAAGCGCGCGCTGCTGCACCATTTCGGCACCCTGAAAGCCATCGAACGGGCCTCGCTGGCCGATCTCGGCAAGGTTCCTGGCATCAGCGCCGACAGCGCCAAGCGCATCTTCGACTTCTTTCATCCCCGGCCGGGCTAGCAGCCGCAGCCGAAATGCCTACCTGAACGTCCGCCCCTCCCATGCGGGTTTCACCTTTTCCTGATAGGGCTGAAGCCCGACTCCTGGGGGAGTTGACCTTCCGCTGCAGTCAGTATTGGTAAGCTCTCGATGAACGACGTTGCCACCAGAGCGCCAGTGCGCGGATCAAAGACGCTGTCGCTTCCGAATATCCTGACCTATGCCCGGATCGCCGCGATCCCGGTGGTGGTCGGGTGCATCTATGCCCAGTCGATCCTCGGCGGCCCGCTGGCGCTGCGCTGGGTGGCGCTGGCGGTATTCATCGCCGCCGCCATTACCGATTTTCTCGACGGCTATTACGCCCGCATCTGGGACCAGCATTCGGCATTCGGCCGCATGCTCGACCCGATCGCCGACAAGCTGCTGGTAGCATCCTGCCTACTGATGCTCGCGGCCGACGGCATCATCCATGGCTGGACGCTGTGGGCCGCGATCGTGATCCTCTGCCGCGAAATCCTGGTGTCCGGCCTGCGCGAATATCTCGCGGCGCTGCGTGTCAGCGTCCCGGTGACCAAGCTGGCGAAATGGAAGACGACCGTGCAGCTCGTTGCCATCGGCTTCCTGCTCGCCGGTGATGCCGGCGACGAGATCCTGCCGATCACCACCCAGCTCGGGCTGCTGCTGCTGTGGATCTCGGCGCTGGTGACGATCTACACCGGCTACGACTATTTCCGCGCCGGCATTCATCACCTCTACGAGGAAGACGCGCGATGAAGGTGAAGTATTTCGCCTGGGTGCGCGAGCGCATCGGCATCGCCGAAGAGACCGTCGAGCCGCCGGCCGGCGTCAGCACCGTCGCCGACCTGATCGGCTGGCTGTCGACGCGCGGCGAAGGCTATGCCTTCGCGTTCGAGAAGCCGGGCGTGATCCGCGCCGCCATCGACCGCACCCATGTGCGTCCCGACACGGCGATCGCGGGCGCGCACGAGGTGGCATTCTTCCCGCCGATGACCGGCGGCTGAGCTCACTCGCGCACGGATGATCCCATGACCATTCCGGTGACCATCCGCATCCAGGAGGGCGACTTCGACATCGCCGCCGAGATCGCCGCAATGACCAAGGGCCGCATCGATATCGGCGCCGTCGTCAGCTTCAGCGGCCTGTGCCGCGGCGACGACAGTGGCGACCGTGTCGCGGCGCTGACGCTCGAACATTATCCCGGCATGGCCGAGGAAGAGATCGGCCGCCACGCCGACGAGGCCGTGAAGCGCTGGCCGATCACCGCGCTGACGATCATCCACCGCGTCGGGCGGCTCGTGCCCGGCGACAATATCGTACTGGTGCTGGCGGCGTCGGCGCATCGCCAGGCCGCGTTCGCGGCCGCCGAATTCCTGATGGACTACCTCAAGGCCAACGCGCCGTTCTGGAAGCGCGAAGAACGCGCCGAGGGCGAGCGCTGGGTCGAAGCACATGCGCGCGACGACGCGGCGCTGGCACGATGGGATAAAAGCTGATGGTGAAGAAGGCAAAGGCGGCGAAAGTCGCCAAGGGCAAGCCGGCTGCGAAGCGCAAGACGGCTGCTCCGCGCAAGAAGACGATTGGGCGCGGCAGTGCCGACACGAGGGAGTCCGCAA
>NZ_BADD01000028.1 GCF_000333455.1 Rhodopseudomonas sp. B29 | reverse complement strand
TCTCGAGCGACGCATCTGCGCCGACCTACGCCCGGTCAGCCGCCTCCGACCGGTGTAAAGCGCGGCCCGTATGGTTACGGAACTCCGCTGTTTTCGCGTAAGATTTATCGAGACTTTTAAGTTAAGCGGTTCTTAAACCGCGGACAGTTCCAGACGGGTTCGAAGTGTCGTTCTTAACGGAAGCTTACTTCGCCAGTGTTCGCGGCAACACCGTGGCTGTGGCCAGCCCAGCCGCGGCGCTGGCGACGGCGGCCTTGAGCGCTTAGGTTCAGGCCATGATCGAAGACCCCGCCGAGCCGCGCGAAGGGGCGGCCGCGCCGCCGGATTCGGCCTCCCCGACCCCGCCCGAGCCCGCCAAGGCCGCGGCGCCCGCCCAGGACATCGACGCCGACACCGCCTCGCTCGCGCTCGAGGAGGACGAGGAGTCGCGGCTACCGGAGATCGCCGAGGAGCCGGGCGACGCGCCCGCCAATGGGCTGGCGATCGGCCGTTCGGCGATCGCCCGGGCGGTGCGGCTGGCGCCGACCTCACCCGGCGTCTACCGGATGCTGAACGCCGCGCGCGACGTCCTCTATGTCGGCAAGGCCAAGAACGTGAAGAAGCGGCTGGCGTCCTATGCCCGGCCGACCGGCCATGTGCTGCGCATCGCCCGGATGATCTCCGCCACCGTCGAGGTCGAGGTCATTTCGACCGGGACCGAGACCGAGGCACTGCTGCTCGAAGCCAATCTGATCAAGCAGCTGAGGCCGCGCTTCAACGTCCAGCTGCGCGACGACAAATCGTTTCCCTATATCCTGATCACCGGCGACCATTGGGCGCCGCAGATCCTCAAGCATCGCGGCGCCCAGACCCGCCGCGGCCGCTATTTCGGGCCGTTCGCCTCGGTCGGCTCGGTCAACCGCACGATCACGGCGCTGCAGCGCGCGTTTTTGGTGCGTTCCTGCACGGATTCGTTCTTCGAGAGCCGCACCCGGCCGTGCCTGCTGTACCAAACCGGGGCTGCGCCCGCCCCTG
>NZ_BADD01000029.1 GCF_000333455.1 Rhodopseudomonas sp. B29 | reverse complement strand
CGTCGGCTGATGATGGCGGGCGACGCGACGCCATCACAGATGGGCGCGCTCCTGATGGGCCTGCGGGTCCGCGGCGAGACCGTCGACGAGATCACCGGTGCGGTGGCGGCGATGCGCAGCAAGATGCTGACCGTGACCGCGCCCGCTGACGCCGTCGACATCGTCGGCACCGGCGGCGACGGCTCGGGCTCGGTCAACGTCTCGACGTGCGCGTCGTTCATCGTCGCCGGCTGCGGCGTGCCGGTCGCCAAGCACGGCAACCGCGCCCTCTCCTCGAAATCCGGTGCCGCCGACGTGCTCGGCGCGCTCGGCGTCAAGATCGACATCACGCCCGACCAGGTCGGCCGCTGCGTCAAAGAGGCCGGCATCGGCTTCATGTTCGCGCCGACGCATCATCCGGCGATGAAGAACGTCGGCCCGACGAGGGTCGAACTCGCCACCCGCACCATCTTCAATCTGCTCGGCCCGCTGTCCAACCCGGCCGGCGTCAAGCGACAGATGATCGGTGTGTTCTCGCGCCACTGGGTGCAGCCGCTGGCGCAGGTTCTGAAGAACCTCGGCTCCGAGGCGATCTGGGTCGTGCACGGCTCCGACGGGCTCGACGAGATCACCCTCACCGGCCCGACCACGGTGGCCGAACTCAAGAACGGGGAGATCACCAGCTTCGAGGTCACCCCCGAGGACGCCGGCCTGCCGCGCGCCCACGCCGACGCGCTGAAGGGCGGCGACGCGGCCGCCAATGCGGTGGCGCTGCGCGCCGTGTTGGAAGGCATGCCGGGGCCGTATCGCGACGTCGCACTGGTCAACGCCGCCGCGACGCTGATCGTCGCCGGCAAGGCCAAGGACCTCAAGGAAGGCGTGGCGATGGGCGCGCATTCCATCGACTCAGGCGCCGCCGAAGCCAAGCTGAAGAAGCTGATCGCGGTGTCGGCGGCGGCTTGAGCACAAAGCGAAGAGCTCGTCATTGCGAGCGCAGCGAAGCAATCCAGCTCCGAGCACTGAGCTGGATTGCTTCGTCGCTTCGCTCCTCGCAATGACGAACGCTAAACCTGGTAATTCTGGTAATGTCCGGCTCTAGGAGCGGCCC
>NZ_BADD01000030.1 GCF_000333455.1 Rhodopseudomonas sp. B29 | reverse complement strand
TCAGCGTCGCCGGCACAATGTTCATCTCGGCGCGCACCGAACGGATGNAGGTAACGAGATCGACCACCCAACCGATCTCGGCCTCAGCGGCTTCGTCGGTGAAGTCCGGTTCGACTTCCGGCACGGCGTAGAGCGCCGGAGGTCCCATCGGGTCGGTCGCGGCCGTCGCCGCGGCAAGCGACAATTGCTGCTCCGTCACCTGCGCCTTGCGCGACCACGGCGCCAGCACCAGCAGCCCATCGCGCTTGGCCGTCACCGTCCAAAGCTCTTCGGTGATGAACGGCATGAACGGGTGCAGCAGCTTGAGGATCTCATCGCGCGCCCACGCCACCATGGCGCGGGTCTCGGCCTTGGCAGCGCCCTCCTCGCCCGTCAGCACCGGCTTGGCGAGTTCGAGATACCAGTCGCAATACACGTTCCAGACAAAGCGATAGGCAGCTTCGGCGGCGTCGTTGAAGCGATAGCTCTCGATCGCCTCGGTGACTTCGCGCGTCGCACGCACGGTCTCGTGCGCGATCCAGCGGTTCAGCGTCTGCTTGGCGGCCTTGTAGTCGAAGCCGGCGGGCACCGCGCAATTGTTCATCTCGGCGAAGCGGCAGGCGTTCCACAGCTTGGTGGCGAAGTTGCGATAGCCCTCGACGCGCGAGGTCGCGAGCTTGATATCGCGTCCCTGCGCAGCCATCGCGGCCAGCGTGAAGCGCAGCGCGTCGGCGCCGTACTGATCGATCAGATTGAGCGGGTCGATGACGTTGCCCTTCGACTTCGACATCTTGGCGCCCTTCTCGTCGCGGACGAGGGCGTGGATGTAGACGGTCGGGAACGGCACGTCCTTCATGAAGTGCAGGCCCATCATCATCATCCGGGCGACCCAGAAGAAGATGATGTCGAAGCCGGTGACCAGCACGTTGGTCGGGTAGTAGCGATCCAGCGCGGCGTCCTTGTCGGGCCAGCCGAGCGTCGAGAATGGCCACAGCGCCGAAGAGAACCAGGTGTCGAGCACGTCTTCGTCGCGGGTGATGAAGCCCTCGCGCTTGGCGGGATCTTCCGCCATGTCGTGGGCCTGCTCGGGCGTGATTACTTCCTGCTCGACATAGTAGCCGAGCGCATTGCCGATCGCCTCTTCCTCGGTCTCGGCGACGAACACCTTTCCGTCCGGGCCGTACCAGGCCGGAATCTGATGGCCCCACCACAGCTGGCGCGAGATGCACCAAGGCTGGATGTTCTCCATCCACTCGAAATACGTTTTCTCCCAGTTCTTCGGCACGAAGGTGGTGGCGCCGGAGCGCACCGCGGCGATCGCCGGCTGCGCCAGTGTCGCGGCGTCCACGTACCACTGGTCGGTGAGAAACGGCTCGATCACCACGCCCGAGCGGTCGCCGTGCGGCACCATGTGGACGTTGGGCTCGATCTTCTCCAGGAAGCCGAAATCGTCGAGCCGCTGCACGATCATCTTGCGTGCGGCGAAGCGGTCGACACCCTCGAGCTCGCCGGCGAATTCACGCGCGCCTTCCGGCAGGCCTTCGAGATAAGCGCTGTTGTCGAGGATCGAGATCTTGCCCTCGATGTCGAGCACGTTGATCTGCGGCAGATGATGCCGCTTGCCGACCTCGAAGTCGTTGAAGTCGTGCGCCGGCGTGATCTTCACCGCGCCCGAGCCCTTCTCGGGATCCGAGTAGTCGTCGGCGACGATCGGAATTCGCCGGCCGACCAGCGGCAGGATGACGTGCTCGCCGACGAGATGCGTGTAGCGCTCGTCTTCCGGGTTCACCGCGACCGCGGTGTCGCCCAGCATGGTCTCCGGACGCGTGGTGGCGACGACGATGAAGCTCGACGGATCGGCTGGATCGAAGCTCTTGCCTTCGATCGGATAGCGCAGGTGCCAGAGGTTACCCTTGACCTCGATCTGCTGCACTTCGAGATCCGAGATCGCGGTCAGCAGCTTCGGGTCCCAGTTGACCAGCCGCTTGTCCTTGTAGATCAGGCCCTGGCGGTGCAGTTCGACGAACACCTTGGCGACGGCGCGCGACAGCCCTTCGTCCATGGTGAATCGCTCGCGCGACCAGTCGCACGACGCGCCGAGGCGCTTGAGCTGATTGACGATGACGCCGCCGCTCTCGGCCTTCCACTGCCAGACGCGCTCAAGGAATTTGGCGCGGCCCATGTCGCGCCGGCCGGGCTCCTGGCGCTCCATCAGCTGGCGCTCGACCACCATCTGGGTGGCGATGCCGGCGTGATCCGTGCCGGGCTGCCACAGCACGTCGCGGCCACGCATGCGCTCGAACCGGCACAGGATGTCCTGCAGAGTGTTGTTGAGCGCGTGGCCCATATGCAGCGAGCCGGTGACGTTCGGCGGCGGGATCACGATCGAATATGGCTCCGCGCCCTGGCGCTCAGGGCGGCCGGCCTTGAAGGCTCCGGTCTCTTCCCAGGCGCGCACGATGCGGCCCTCGATCTCGGCAGGCTGGTAGGTTTTTTCGATCATGGCTCTGCAATCAGAAAAGGCGCGCTTCCATGGCGGAGGCGCGCGCGCTGTCTGGCGCTAGAAACCCGCCAGCGCGCTGCAAGTCAACAATAGCAAATCCAGCAATTCGGGCGGGCGGAAGGCGCCGGGCGCCAGCGGTCCGCTGCTCAGCGGCCGCGCGACACCCGCTCGATTTCCTGACGGACGATGCGCTCGACCAAAGTCGGCAGATTGTCGTCGAGCCAGGATTTCAGCATCGGTCGCAGCATCTCTTTGACGAGGTCTTCCAGCGTGCGCGCATTGTTGCTGAGCACGGTGGTCGCCAGCGAGTTGAAGGCGGACTCGACCGCAGCGGCAGTGGATTGGGACAACATCGGAGCCTGCAGCGGCTCGGTCGACCAAGTCGGCGGCGCTGCGGGCTCGGGCGCGCGAGACCGCGACGGCGCTGCTTCGGCGAATTCCAGATCGTTCATGAGCGGCGTTTTGTGGAACGGCGGATGCGGCAGCGGAGTCGGTGCCGCCGGTTGCTCAGGGAGCGCCATCTCGTCGGTCAATTCGAGAACGTCCACATCGGGTTCGGGCTCCGGCGCAGCCGCGGCTACTGCTGCGGGCGCGGGCGTCGGCGCGGGTGCTGGCTTCGGTGCTGGCCGGATTTCCTCCTCCGTCGTGGATGAGTCGAGGCCGGCCAGCAGCGCATCGATGTCGTCCTGGCTGTTGCCGGCATCGGAAGCCGCCGGCGCTGCCGCCGCGGGCTTCGGAGGCGGAGCCGGCGCAGGCTTCGGCGGCGGGGCAGCAGGTTTGGCGGCGGCGGGCGCCGGGGTCGGCGCAGCAGGCGGAGGAGTCATTGCCACGGGCTTGCTCGGAGGAGCCGGCTTGGGCGGCTCTGGCTTGGCTGCGACCGCAGCCGGGATATCCTTGGCTGCAGCGGCAGGCTTGGCTTCGTCATCCGCGATGATGCGACGGATCGACGCCAGAATCTCCTCCATGGAAGGTTCTTGCGCCTTCGCAGGCTGCGTCATCTCCGACTCCACATCATCACGCCTCGTTCGCGTTCTACACCAAAGCGTCGCGGGATTGGCCTGTTCCGGAACGCCCGACCCGACGTTTCGTCATAGTTCGCCAACTTGTCCCCAGATGGCTCTACCCGCAGGGCAATGGATCCCGCGAAGAACAGCCTTCCCCCTGTCGCTCCGTGCGCGGACGAATCGCCACGAGCAACCCGCAAACGGTATGGCAGTCATTGAAGCGTTGGCAAGCTAAGGGCCTGCGCGTGTTAGCTCATTGAGCGCATACCGAAACAATCGCGGCCGCCAAGAGCGGCCGCGTCCCCTATTCCAATCATGATGATGATGATCAGACAGACCGGTGCAAGATCTGAGCCCGGTCGAACAGCAGCGCCGCTATACGCGGCGCCGCAAAGTCGATCAGCGACCGTCAGGCGTGCGAACGCCGGCCCAGCTGTCGCGAACCTGGTGATAGTGCACGCTCGGATCGTAGACCTGCGTCTTCAGTCCGAGCACCTGCGGCGCCAGCCGGCCGACGGCGCTCAGCACCGAGTAGGAGGCGACGACGCGGTCGTGCTGCGCGGTGACCAGCGCGACGCGCGCATTCACCAGCGCCTGCTGAGCGTTCAACACGTCGAGCGTGGTGCGCTGACCGGCCCTCGCTTCTTCGCGGACGCCGTTGAGTGCGATCTCCGAAGCATTGACCTGCGCCTGCGCCGAAGCGACCTGCGACTTCGCCGCCTGCAATTGGCCCCAGGCCTGGACGATGCTGGCGCGGGTCTGATCGCGAACCTGTTCGAGGTTGAGACGCTGCTGAGCCAGCGTCTCCTTCGACTGACGGATCAGCGCGTACTCGGCGCCCCCCTGGTAGATCGGGATCGACAGATTGGCGGTGGCACCGCCGACAAACTGCTTATTGGTCGTGATCGACGATTCCCACGCCTGCTGCGCGCTCGCCTGGACGGTGAGCGTCGGGAACAGCGCGCCTTCGTTGATCTTGACGTTTAGGAAGCTGACGTCGATGCCGAACATCGCGGCGGTGACGTTCGGATTTTCGGTCAGGCCGAGATCGACGGCCTGCGCCAGCGACGCCGGCAGGAACCGGTCCACCGGCGAACCCGGCGCCAGCGCCGTCGGCTCGGTACCGATAATGCGGCGGAAGTTCGAGCGCGTGGTGGTGAGAGTCGATTCGGCCGTGAGCTGCTGCGTCCGGCCGGCAGCGAGTTGAGCCTGCGACTGCGCCACGTCCGTGCGGGTGACCTCGCCGACGTTGAAGCGGTCCGTGGTCTGCTTCAGCGTCTGCTCCAGCACGCGGACGTTGGACTTCTGCACCTCGAGCGTGGCCGAGTCGCGCAGATAGTCCATGTAGATTGTAGCCGCGGACAACAAAACAGACTGCTCGAGCACGCGCAGACCTTCGCGAGCCGACGACACCTGGCTCTCGGCCGCGCGAGTGCGATTGGCGGTGCGATTGCCGTTGAAGAGCGTCTGGCTGGCGGTGATGCCGACCGAGCGCGGAACCTGGGAGCCGCTCAGATGGTATTGATTGCCGAGCTGCACGCCGCCGACGTCGGTGTACTGATATCCGCCGCTGGCGGTCACCGCGACGGTCGGACGATAGCCCGAAAGCGCCTGAGGCACCGATTCGTCGGTGGAGCGCACCGAGGCGCGCTGTGCGTTGAGCTGCGGGTTCGTCTGGTAGGCACGGATCAGAGCTCCGTCCATCGTCTCGGCCAGCACCGGCGCCGGCCCCAGACACGCCAAAACAACCCCGGCAGCCGCAAGGCCGGAAAACCGCTTCACCCCATGCATCCCAGGCTACCCAATCTTATTTCGCGCCCGATGATAGTTCGGAATCGCCGAACCATATCGCTGGCAAGTCTCCACTCACCTTAGGCCAGCGCAACCGCGGAAGGAACCCCTGGGCGGCAATGCTTAACGAAACTTGCCGGCTGGGGCATCCAGGACACACTCCTGTTTTTCAACAAGAATTACAGGCCTTAAAACACAAACTCCGGCTCGCGCTGCAGCCCAGGAAGCACCGGCACAGAGGCGTCGAACAGCACACGCGCGCCGAAATCGTGTGGCGAGCGGGTCACGATCGTCGCCCGCTGCGGCTTGCCCTCGGCGAACACGCCGACGAGCCTGCCGCCCATCTTGAGTTGGTCATAAAGCTTGGTCGGCTCGCGCTCGGTCGCGCCGTTGAGCAGGATCACATCATAGGGCGCGGTTGCCGGAGCGCCCTCGCCCAATTCGGTGACCAGGAAGGTCACATTGTCGATGCCGAGTCGCGCCAGATTGGCGCGCGCGGCCTGAGCCAGTGCCTCGTCATCGATCGTCGCCGTCACACGGTCGGCCAGCTTGGCGGTCAACGCGGCGAAATAGCCGGTGGCGCAACCGACCACCAAAGCGTGGTCGCGTTCGCCGACCTCGGCTGATTGCAGCATGCGCGCTGTGCCGATCGGGCTCAGCAGGAAATGGCGCCCCGCGCCCTTCGGATCGACGTCGATATCGATGTCCAGGTAGGCGAGTTCGCGCCTGGCTTCAGGCAGGAACTGTTCCCGCGGCAGCACGCGCATCGCGTCGATGATTCGCCAATCGGTCACGCTGGCAGGCCGGATCTGGCCGTCGACCATGTTCTGCCGGGCGCGCGCGAAGTCGGTCATCATGCATCCCCTGAAATGAAGCCTGCGACATCCATGATGCAATGCGAATGAAAACGCAACATGGCCCGATTCCCGGCAGATTGCCGCCGTATGCCGTGCACAAGGCGCCGTTCACAGCGGTCGTCGATCCAGCATTGCGACGCGGACATTTCCGCTTTGCAACGCCGGAAGGCTTTGTTATACGCTCCGCCGTGCGAAGGATGCTTCGCCTGTTCCCTGGAAGCTCAGTGGTAGAGCAACCGGCTGTTAACCGGTTGGTCGCTGGTTCGAATCCGGCCCGGGGAGCCATTCCACAAATTTTGCAGTCAAAGCGGTTTCGAACCCGCGCCGGCCTATTTGTCGAGCGCGATGGCCCGACCAGTCGGCGTCAGATCATTTTCCCGTGTCGCTCTCTGGCGTCCCCCGAGACTGCTTCACCCCCCCCTGCGCTCATCGAGCCAACCGAAGATCAGACCGCGATCGGCGACGTCCATTTCGAGCGGATGCAGACCGATAGCGTGGTGAGTAATGTAGTCAGAAGGCCGCGGCGCACCGCCGGCTCGACGCTTCCCGGTCAACAATTAGCGGCCAAGCGATCTGAGAACGATTAGCAATCCTACTACCCATTCGATCAGTTGCTACTCCAATCGTACAAATCCCTCCCTTCTTCGTTGTTTGAAACATCTCGTTCGCGAACTTTTAAGTTCCAGGATGGAACCTGCCGTCGCGGTCTTTCGCCGCCGCCGCACAGGACGGTGCGGCGCATTTGGCAAACCACAGGAGGCAGGTTTGAAATCGATCTTGCGTCAATTCATTAGAGACGAGAGCGGTGCAACCGCGATCGAGTACGGGCTGATTGCAGCAGGCATCGCGGTGGTGATCATCACCGTGGTCAAGGGCATCGGCACCAATCTCGTGACCAAGTTCACGTCCGTGCAGGACGGCTTGAACTAGCGAGCTTCGATCATTCGCCTTCGCTGCGGCGATAGAGCTTCGATGCGAAGCGGGAACAGGAACGTTCACGCATCGTTATCCGCGCGCATATCGTCCAGCGAAGGAGAATGAACCGATGTTTCGTAAAATGATGATCGCCGCCGCCGCCGTGGTTGCCGTCACCGCTGTTTCGGCTCCGGCGTCGGCGCAACGCGCGTTGCAGACCCAGAATTCGACCGGCTACGATCAGAGCTCGTACCAGGATCAGCGCGAGTGGCGTCGGGACGGCTGGCGCGACAGCAACGCCTACTGGCCGGGCCGGGTTGCTGGCGACATCGTCGGCGGCGCGATCGGCACGGCAGGAGCGATTGCGACCGCGCCGTTCGCAGCGATGGATGGTGCCTATGATGGCGGCTGGGACATGCGCAGCTATGCGGCGCGTAACGGGTTCGTTTGTGTCCCCGGCACCATGTTCCGTGGCAATGACGGCCTGATGCATCCCTGCCAGTAAAGCCAGACCAACAAGTACACACTTTCAAATGGCCGCCTGGAGGAAAACCTCTGGGCGGCTTTTGTCGTCCCAAACGCGGCCGAAACGCGATACCTAGTGCATGAAAACGGCACGGCAGGCTTCGCTCAGCGATTCCCGCTGTCGTTTCAGGCAGGCGGTGATTCTGGCACGATTGGGAATTTCGCCAGCGCAGAGCCGGTAGACATCCGGTGTGCAGGCGCGGCGCTGTTCTGGCGTCGCGCTGTATTGTGCCTCGGCTTGAGTTACCATGGCGATCGATCCGATTGCCAACGCGACCGCCGCGAACGTCAAAGCTCGTCGGAATCTCGGGCTCGTCTCCATTGTCCGTCCTCATTGGAATTGAGCAGAAGGGCAAAGGTTAGCTGTTACCAACGACGGATTCTGTGCCCTGTCTCACACTGACCGCCCCGCGGCCGTGCACTCGGCGCCGCTGCCGATGAACCGACCGGCGCCAATTCGACCTACCGGGATCGTTCGAATTTTAGCCTTTCGCGAAATTGGTCCCCAAAGTGTTTGTGAAACAGTCCGGCTCGACAGGGAGCCGATCATGAGTGAAGCCGAGTACAATTTGATGCTTGCGGCCGTGAGCGCCGCGATGGCCACAGGGTCGCAGGATAACCTGCCCCGTCCTGGCGCGGTGCGAACGTTGCGGTGTGCCGCCAACGACAACCAGGTCGAATGGCCGCTGCTGCCGTTCCCGTCGGACTGGTCCGGCGCCTGCTGACTTGAACCGATCGTTGCAGACATGCCTGTAAGCCATTGT
>NZ_BADD01000031.1 GCF_000333455.1 Rhodopseudomonas sp. B29 | reverse complement strand
GCCAGCGTGATGCGACGAGCGCGTCAGCGGCGACGCCGACACCATCAGGAAGCCCTTGGCATAGGCGGTCTTTTCGTAGCTGCCGAATTCGTCCGGGGTGACGAAGCGCATCACCGCGTGATGCTTGCGGGTCGGCTGCAAATACTGGCCAATGGTGAGGAAATCGACCTCGGCGGAACGCAGGTCGTCCATCACCTGCAGCACTTCATGGCGCTCCTCGCCGAGCCCGACCATGATGCCCGACTTGGTGAAGATCGAGGGATCGAGTTCCTTGACCCGCTGCAGCAGCCGGATCGAATGGAAGTAGCGAGCGCCCGGCCGCACCGACAGGTAGCGCGACGGCACGGTTTCGAGATTGTGGTTGAATACGTCGGGCTTGGCGGCAACCACGACTTCGAGCGCGCCCTCCTTGCGCAGGAAGTCCGGCGTCAGGATTTCGATCGTCGTGGTCGGACACGCTTCGCGCACCGCGCGGATGGTGGCGGCGAAATGCGCCGCGCCGCCATCGGCGAGATCGTCGCGATCGACCGAAGTAATCACGAGATGCTGCAGGCCGAGCTTGCGGGTCGCCTCGGCCACATAGGCAGGCTCGTTGGCGTCGAGCGCCCCCGGCATGCCGGTCTTGACGTTGCAGAACGCGCAGGCCCGGGTGCAGGTGTCCCCCATAATCATGAAGGTCGCGTGCTTCTTGTCCCAGCACTCGCCGATGTTCGGGCAGCCGGCCTCTTCGCACACCGTGTGCAGGCCGTGTTCCTTTACGATGCCGCGGGTGTCGGCATAGCCGCGCGTGGTCGGTGCCTTGACGCGGATCCAGTCGGGCTTCTTCGGCGACAGCGCATCCGGCCGCGCCGCCTTCTCCGGATGCCGGGGGCGGACAGGATTGGACGAGACAGTATCGACGAGAACGACCATGGTTGCCTGAACCTTCGCGAAGACCCTACCTAATCCGCCTGCCGGCGTCCCGCAACCTGCGTGCCTTGCAGGGGCTTATCCCTTGGAATAATGCTCGAATTCCTGTCGGCGCGGTGGCGGCGACGCGCACGATCGCCCTCAGCCATGGCCCGCTCGCCCTCTCCCGCCCCGCCCGCCAAGCTCGGCCCGAAGCTGACGCGCCGCTTCTTTGCCCGCAGCGTCCATGAAGTCGCGCCGGAACTGATCGGAGCGACACTGCTGTTCGATGGCGTCGGCGGCGCCATCGTCGAGGTCGAGGCCTATCACCACACCGACCCGGCGGCGCATTCCTATGGTGGCCAGACGCCGCGCAACGCCGTGATGTTCGGCCCGCCCGGCTACGCCTACGTGTATCGGTCCTATGGCATCCACTGGTGCGTCAATTTCGTCTGCGAGGCCGAAGGCTCGGCCAGCGCCGTACTGGTCCGCGCTCTGGAGCCGACGCACGGCCTGGCGGCGATGCGCAAGCGGCGCGGCCTGGAGGACGAGCGGACGCTGTGCTCAGGGCCCGGCAAGCTGACCCAGGGGCTGGGAATCACCATCGCGCACAACGCGCTGCCGCTGGACGCAGCGCCGTTCGCCATTCATCGCCGCACGGCGGACTCCGACATCGTCACCGGCCCGCGTATCGGCATCACCAAGGCGGCGGACTATCCGTGGCGATTTGGGCTGAAGGGATCGCGGTTTTTGAGCAAGCCGTTTCCGCGCTGAGTTGAGCACAAGGCTTCCGCACCAACACCGTCATCGTCCAGCCTGACCGGACGACCCAGTATTCCGGTGCATTTCGATTAAACACGAAAGCCCTGGAATACTGGGCCCTCCGCTTTCGCGGAGAGGGACGGTTGTTCGTGGGGCGACGCCCCGACAGGCCAAGCAGCGCCTACGACGCGTTCTTGATCCGTAGCAGCGCTTCCAGGATCTTGACCTTGCGGGCGATCGCGGCTTCGCGCTTTTCGCGTTCTTCCTCGACGACCTCTTCGGCGGCGTTGGCGACGAACTTCTCGTTGGCCAGCTTGGATTCGGCGCGCTTGATGTCGGCTTCGGCCTTGCCGAGCTCCTTCTCAAGTCTTGCCTGCTCGGCGGCGAAGTCGATCAGGCCCTTGAGCGGCAGCGCGGCGACGTCGCCGCGGACCAGAAGCTGCACG
>NZ_BADD01000032.1 GCF_000333455.1 Rhodopseudomonas sp. B29 | reverse complement strand
TGCCGCTCGCGCAGCTCACGATCGCCACCGCGGAATCCTGCACCGGCGGCCTCGTCGCCGGCGCGCTGACAGACATCCCCGGCTCATCCGACGTCATCGACCGCGGCTTCGTGACTTATTCGAATGCCGCCAAGCACGACATGCTCGGCGTCGAGACCTCGACGCTCAACACGTTCGGCGCGGTCAGCAAGGAGACCGCGATGGCGATGGCGGTCGGCGCACTTGAGAATGCCGACGTCGATCTGGCGGTGTCGATCACGGGCATCGCTGGTCCCGGCGGCGCCGTGCCGGGCAAGCCGGTCGGCCTGGTGCATTTCGCCGTCGCCGCGCGCGACGGCCGTATCGCCCACCGCGAACAGCGCTTCGGCGCCATCGGCCGCAGCAACGTGCGTCAGCGCTCGGTCGTCGAAGCGCTGCGCATGCTGCTCGACCTCGCACGCGGCCCACAGCCGGCGGCCAAGAAGGTCAAACGCGAAGCCGCCACCGACGTCCACAAACGCGTCGCCCGCACCCCGAGGCGAGCCGCAAGCGTCAAACGCGTCGCGCCGAAGCGGCCGGTGAAGCCGAAGAAGACCTGATACCCCGGTCTCTCGCTCACGGCCGTGTTGATCGGCAAGTCATAACTCCATTCGTCATTGCGAGCGAAGCGAAGCAATCCAGCTCAGTGCACCGAGCTGGATTGCTTCGTCGCTGCGCTCCTCGCAATGACGGTGAGACTTCGAACTAGGCCCGCGACAGCTTCGGCGCGCCGCCGTAGACCTGATCGGCGCGGCTTTCGAAGGCCGCGGCAAAGCGGTGGAAAGCGGTGTCGAACATCGCGCCCATCAGGGTCGCAAGCATGCGGCTCTTGAATTCGTAGGCGAGGAAGAAGCCGACTTCGCAGGCGCGCTCGGTCTTAGGCACGAACGTCCAGCGGTTTTCCAGATTGGAGAACGGCCCCTTCAGATACTCGACCAGGATCTTCAGATTGGCCCGATCAAGCGTGACACGGCTGGTGAAGGTCTCCTGCACCAGCTTGAACGACACCGTCATGTCGGCGATCACCACTTCGGTGCCGTCTT
>NZ_BADD01000033.1 GCF_000333455.1 Rhodopseudomonas sp. B29 | reverse complement strand
GGCCGAGATAATCCCAACGCGCACGGCTGGTACCCCAGCCCCCGTTGGCGCCGATGTAGAAGCCCGACCAATCATAGATCGCCGCCATCATCGGCGGAGCCTTGGTGTAGGGGCGGGCAGCGAGATCGGCAGCCATGGCCGGAGCCGCGCCCATCGCGATCAAACCAACAGTCCCCAGCAAAAACTTTTTCATCTCAAATCCCCCAGCTCTTCGTCGTGTTCGCCCGTATCGTCGTGGCCGGTCCCGTCGGCTGCACCGTTGATCGAGCAGGATGTCAGTGCGCGAGCGCCCTCGCTGATGTCGTCAACATACGCGAGTCTGCGGAAAAAACCGTCACCCAAAAACCACACTTCGTGACGAACTACGCGGCGCCGAAATCGATGAATTGTTTACGGAAATTCTAAGGTGGGCGGGTGATCAAGGCGGCTCACGGTGGTTCCCGAAGCGGGACACACGCGGAAAATCCGCCTAAACTTCAGGCTGGTGCCCAGATGGGGTTTTCTGGCGAACAAAACTGGAACATACTTGCATATCGTGGATAACCACGCGCTCGGGGGCGTTACTCGGTTCAAGACGATGGCTCCGGCCTGGGAGATCGGCGTAAGCGCTGGGACAGCCGCATTTGCCGGGCGGGTAGGCGCCTGGGTGCCGTGGTTGGTGTGTGTCGTGTGAATTGAGGAGGAGACGGCGATGGCGGGTAGCGTGAACAAGGTGATCCTGATTGGCAATCTCGGCGCTGATCCCGAGATCAAGCGGACCCAGGACGGGCGGCCCATCGCAAATCTGCGAATTGCCACCTCCGAGACCTGGCGGGATCGCGCCACCGGCGAGCGCAAGGAAAAGACCGAGTGGCACCGGGTCGTGATCTTCAACGAAGGGTTGTGCAAGGTCGCCGAACAGTACCTCAAGAAGGGTGCGAAGGTTTACATCGAAGGCCAATTGCAGACACGTAAATGGACCGACCAGAGCGGTGCCGAGCGCTACAGCACCGAGGTTGTGCTGCAGAACTTCAACTCGACCCTGACCATGCTGGATGGCCGCAGCGGCGGTGGCGGCTATGGCGGGGATGACTCCGGCGGCGATTTCGGCCAGAGCGGCCCGTCCGGCGGCGGTCAGCGTCGTCCGGCGCCGGTCAGCGGTGGACGCGGCAACGACATGGACGACGACATCCCGTTCTAACGCGCGGAGTGAGTTAAGGCCGGAAGCGATCGCGGCTCTCGTCCTACGGCAAGGCTTCCGGATCCGGCAGCCTTGCAGCCAGGATCTTGTCGATGCGTCGGCCGTCGAGGTCGACGATCTCGATCTGCCATCCCTGATAGACGAAGCGGTCGCCGACGGTGGGCAGGGCGCCATAGTGGTGCAGCACCAGCCCGGCTACGGTGTGGTAGTCGCGGTGATCGGGCAGCGGCACGCCGAGCAGGTCGCCGAATTCGTCGACCGGCATCCAGCCCGCGATCAGGTACGAGCCGTCCTCGCGCCGCACGTAGGTCGGTTCGGGCGGTCCTTCCTCCGAGCTGAAGGCGCCGACGATCGATTCCATGATATCGGCCGTCGTGACGACGCCCTCGAAGGCGCCGAACTCGTCGTAGACCAGCGCCATGTGGACCGATGATTTGCGCAGCACGGCCAGCGCGTCGCGCGCGTCGGCGGAAGCCGGAATTACCGGCGCATCGCGCAGGAGGGCTCGGAAATCCGGCGTCTCGCCGCGCAGTAGAACGCTGAGCACGTCCTTGGACTGGATGATGCCGATCGGGTCGTCGCTGTTGCCGTCGGCGACCGGCAAACGCGAATGCGGGCTGGCGATCAGCGCCGCACGGATCTGTTCGGGCGAATCGGCGAGGTCGATGATGTGAACCTCCGGCCGCGGCGTCATCACCGCGCCGACCGGGCGGTCGCCCAAGCGCATCACGCCGGCGATCATTTCGCGCTCGCCCGGCTCGAGGACGCCGGCGGTCTCGGCTTCCAGCACCAGGGTGTGAATTTCCTCTTCGGAGACACGCTCCTCGGCTTCGCCGGCCTTGCCGAGCAGCGCCAGGATGGCCTTGCCGGAGATATCGAGCACGAACACCAGCGGCAGCGAGACCTTGGCCAGCACCACCATGGCCGGCGCCGCGCGCACCGCGATCGATTCCGGATCGCGCAGCGCGAGCTGCTTGGGCACCAGTTCGCCGACGATCAGCGTGGCGTAGGTGATCAGCGTCACCACGAGGCCGACCCCGAGAATATCGGCGAACGGTACGCCCGCGGTCGCGAGCACTTCGGACAGTCGCTGGCCGAGCGTCGCGCCCGAGAACGCTCCCGACAGCACGCCGACCAGCGTGATGCCGATCTGCACCGTGGAGAGAAACCGGCCTGGATCCTCGGCGAGCCGCAGCGCCTGCATGGCGCCGCGCACGTTACGCTGGGCCAGGATCGACAGCCGCGCCGGCCTGGACGAGACGATGGCCAGTTCCGACATCGACAGCAGACCGTTGGCGACGATCAACACCGCCACGATCCCGATTTCCGCCCACAACATGATGCCGGTGTCGTCCTTCCGCTGAAACTCCATCCACCAGATAGGATGTCCGGGTCGATCCTGAAACCGGCTGTGTAACTAGCCGTCGCGTTCGAGCTGCTTGGCGTCGTCCCACAACGCATCCATTTCGGCCAGCGTCGATTGCTCGGGCGTCTTGCCGCGGGCGGCGAGGGCGCGTTCAATGTGGGTGAAACGGCGCTCGAACTTGGTGTTGGCGCCGCGCAGCGCCATCTCCGGATCGGCGCCGGCATGGCGGGCGAGGTTGACCAGCGCGAACAGCAGATCGCCGGTCTCCTCAGTGATGTGGGCCTGATCGCCGGCCTCCAGCGCGGCTTCGATCTCGTCGGTCTCTTCGCGGATCTTGGCCAGCACCGCGTGCGGGTCGTTCCAGTCGAAGCCGACCTTGGCGGCCTTGCGCTGTAGCTCCATCGCCCGCGACACCGCCGGCTGGCCAGCTTTGACGCCCGCCAGCACCGAGGTGTCGTCCGGCGCGTCCAGCCCGCGCCGCGCGGCGCGCTCGGCCTTCTCCTGCGCCTTGATCTGGTCCCACACGCCTTCGACGTGGCCTGACGTGACATTGCCGTTCGCGTCGGCGAAGACGTGCGGATGACGGCGGATCATCTTGGCGGTGATCGCCTCGACCACGCTGCCGAAATCGAACGCGCCGCGCTCCTGCGCAATGCGCGCATGAAACACCACCTGCAGCAACAGATCACCGAGCTCCTCGCGCAGATCGTCGAGGTCATTTCGTGCGATCGCCTCGGCGACCTCGAAGGCCTCTTCGATCGTGTAGGGCGCGATCGTCGCGAAATCCTGCTCCAGATCCCAAGGGCAGCCGGTCACCGGGGTGCGCAGCTGAGCCATGATCTCGATCAGGCGGGCGATGTCGCGGGAAGGGGTCATGGATCGGCTTTCGGCAAGGCGGCGAGGGTGGCACTTCTATGCCGCAAGCCGCCGCACTGTCCCAGCGAAATCCTGTGATTTGGCCGCCGCGCGCCTCAGTGCTATGCGAGCCGCATGACCGATCCCATCTCCGACCAGACCGCGCTGGTGCTGTTCTCCGGCGGGCAGGATTCCGCGACGTGCCTCGCCTGGGCGCTGTCGCGCTTTGCGCGCGTCGAGACCATCGGCTTCGACTACGGCCAGCGCCATCTGATCGAGCTGGATTGCCGCGACCGGCTGTTCGACGGCTTCCGCGCGATCAGCGCCGAGTGGGCCGCGAAGCTCGGTGACAACCACACGCTGTCGATCCCGACGCTGAACGCGATTTCCGACACAGCGCTGACCCGCGATGTCGCCATCGCGATGGGCGTCGACGGCTTGCCCAACACCTTCGTGCCGGGCCGTAACCTGATCTTCCTCACTTTCGCGGCGGCGCTGGCCTATCGGCGCGGCATCACCGACATCGTCGGCGGCATGTGCGAGACCGATTACTCCGGCTATCCGGATTGCCGCAACGACACCCTGCAGGCGCTGCAGGGGGCACTGTCGCTCGGCATGGCGAAGAGCTTCACGCTGCACACGCCGCTGATGTGGCGCGACAAGGCCGCGACCTGGCAGCTCGCCCACGACCTCGGCGGGACTGCGCTGGTCGATCTGATCCGCGAGCACTCGCATACGTGTTACCTCGGCGAGCGCGGCGCCCGGCACGCCTGGGGCTATGGCTGCGGCGAGTGCCCGGCCTGCCGGCTGCGCGCCAAAGGCTGGC
>NZ_BADD01000034.1 GCF_000333455.1 Rhodopseudomonas sp. B29 | reverse complement strand
GGCCGTCGATCTGGTCGACGTCCGGCTTCTGCATCATCTCGAGGAACTGCCGCGCATAGGCCGACAGCGACTCGACGTAGCGGCGCTGGCCCTCGGCATAGATGGTGTCGAACGCCAGCGACGATTTGCCGGAGCCGGACAGGCCGGTGAACACCACCAGCTTGTCGCGCGGGATGGTGACGTCGACGTTCTTGAGGTTGTGCTCGCGGGCGCCGCGAATGGTGATGGCGGTCCGGCTCGAGGCCGGCTGGGGCTGTCGCTTGGCCTTGATCACTTCGTCCATCGGATGTCCAGACGCGGAAATGCGCCGCTAGGAGGCGGGGCCGCGCCGGAAATCCGGGAGCTCACGCCGGGAGGGCTGAGCTTGGAACATAGGAAGAACGAGAAGCGATTTCCAGAGGCAGCAGCCCGACATCAACCGATTGTTCGCGGCTGGGTTCGCCAGCATCGCTTTTCTGGTGGCAGGAACGACAAAGGGGCCGGCGTCCGCCGGCCCCTCGTCGTTCCGCCTGTGCAGCCGTTAGTGGAACAGATAGCTGACGCGCGCTGTGACCGCGTTGATGTCGGCCTTCACGCCTTCGCTATAGAACAGCGGCGCGCCCGGGGCGACGCCGTTGATCGGGCCGCTGTGGTTCTTGGACGACAGGTTCAGGTAGTTGTACTCGACGCCGAGGATCCAGTTGCTGGTGAGCTTGTATTCGACGCCGGCGCCGACGGTCCAACCGTCCTGCCATTTCGAGGCGCCGGACCAATGCTGCAGCGTTGCCGGCAGCGGGAAGTAGTCCTGAACGCTGCTCTTGACGTGGCCGGTCGCCCAGCCGCCCTTGGCGTACAGCAGCCAGGTGTTGTCCGGCGTCCAGCCGAGCCGGCCGACAATGGTGGCGTAGGAGTCGATCTTCGACTCGAACGAGACGTTCTGGCCGCCGAACACCGGGTCGGCGAAAATGCCGGTGCTGTTTTTGATATCCGAGCCCGAGTAGGTGCCTTCGAGGCCGACCACGAATTGCTGGAACTGCCAGTTGTAGCCGACCTGCACGCCGCCGACGACGCCGGCCTTGGTGTTGGTCGAGAAGCTCTGACCGTTCAGCAGATAGTGGTCGCCGCCCGCGACCGAATCGAAGGTGGTCTTGCCCCAGCCGCCGCCGACATTGCCGCCAATGTAGAAGCCGGCCCAGCCGGGCACCGGCGCAATCACCGGCGCCTTGGTGTAAGTGCGCGGTGCCAAGTCGGCAGCCACAGCGGGCGCAGCCAAAGCAACCACTGCGAGGGTCGAAACCAGAATCCGTTTCATAGCTCTCTCCAAATCAAGATGACGTCCAAATTTCGGAGTGAAGCCTAGTGCGATTCCGCGCGCGAGGCTGTTCCCGCCCTGCAACAGTCGGGGCAAAATACAATCTATAGTAGTGGTAAGGAAGTATACCAACATTACGCGAGTAGTGGTGTGTGATCAGTTCAGAACGTTTCGGGGCGTCTAGAGCTCACCGCTTTGATTGAATCAGAACTCGCGATGTGAAGGCGCTGCCACAAGTACACCCCCATGGCGGAGAGGCGCGAAGCGCCGTGTCGAACCAGGGCGGCAGGCATCGCGCGGTCCATCCCTAGAGATGGCTCATCCTTCGAGACGCCCCGGCTTCGCTGTTCGAGCTTCACCGCGGCACCTCAGATGAGGACTCAAGCGCCTGAAACGAGCTGCTGCTTCGATCGATTCATGAACCGCGCCGGCGCAGTCAGCGGACCGACATCGCGTGGCAATCAGCGCGACGGCGGGATGAGCCGATCGCGGTACATCGTCGCAAAGCCGAGCAACGCAGGTTGCGGTCCGACCGGGCGCGACGTCCAACCTCGGCGCGGCCCAAAACGAAAAAGGCCGGCGCGAGGCCGGCCTTTCCGAAGTTCCTAGTTTCGCGAAGATCAGTACTTCGCGACGACCGGGCCGCCCCAGCGATAGTTGATGCGGGCGGTGACCACGTCGAGGTCCTGCTTGACGCGGTCCGTCGCGGTCGGCGCGATCGGGAAGGTGTAGGTCTTGTTGTCGAGGAACACGTGATCGTATTCCACCGCGAACGACCAGTTCGGGGTGAAGCCATATTCCAGGCCGCCACCGACGGTGCCACCCCAGCGGGTGCCCTTGACCGAGTCGAACGCCGGACCGCCGACGAAGCCGTATTCGTACTTGTTGCTGACGACGCCCGCACCGCCCTTCACGTAGAGCAGCGCGTTGTTCCAGGCGTAGCCGACCTGGCCGGTGAACAGGCCGAAAGCGTCGACCTTGGTCCGGTTGCTGGCGGTCGGGAAGCGGGTGCTGACGTTGGAGCCCTTCAGGTCGGCCCAATCGCCCTGAGCTTCGAGGCCGAACACCCAGGAGGACGCCTGCCAGCGATAGCCGATCTGGCCACCGGCGACGGCGCCCGAGGCGTCGTGCGAACCTTCAGCGCCGGCAGCGGCCGGGCCGAGATAATCCCAACGCGCACGGCTGGTACCCCAGCCGCCGTTGGCGCCGATGTAGAAGCCCGACCAATCATAGATCGCCGCCATCATCGGCGGAGCCTTGGTGTAGGGGCGGGCAGCGAGATCGGCAGCCATGGCCGGAGCCGCGCCCATCGCGATCAAACCAACAGTCCCCAGCAAAAACTTTTTCATCTCAAATCCCCCAGCTCTTCGTCGTGTTCGCCCGTATCGTCGTGGCCGGTCCCGTCGGCTGCACCGTTGATCGAGCAGGATGTCAGTGCGCGAGCGCCCTCGCTGATGTCGTCAACATACGCGAGTCTGCGGAAAAAACCGTCACCCAAAAACCACACTTCGTGACGAACTACGCGGCGCCGAAATCGATGAATTGTTTACGGAAATTCTAAGGTGGGCGGGTGATCAAGGCGGCTCACGGTGGTTCCCGAAGCGGGACACACGCGGAAAATCCGCCTAAACTTCAGGCTGGTGCCCAGATGGGGTTTTCTGGCGAACAAAACTGGAACATACTTGCATATCGTGGATAACCACGCGGCTGAACGGGTCCGCTGTCGCCCAAGGTCTGGTTGATCGTCATATCCGTCATGTCGCGCCCCTCGACTAATCGCCGAGCGATCATGGTCGCGGGAGTTAACGGCTGAATGACAACTGCGACAAAATATACTTAGCGCATGCGGCCGCGCGATTGCCGGAGCATCTTCGATGCCGCGCGTTCGTCTCTCTGTTCGTCGGAACTAATTGTTGGATGAATTGCGAGGCCCACGATAATGCGGCG
>NZ_BADD01000035.1 GCF_000333455.1 Rhodopseudomonas sp. B29 | reverse complement strand
CTTTTAACGCTTCTATCATATAAGAAGAGCAAGTTGGTTGAAATCTACAATTACTTCCCATCCAAGGAGAAATTGCTAATTGATAAAATCTTACCAACAGAATAAATGGTGTAACCAAAATTTTGTTCATCTCGCAAAGTTAATCAATAACCGAAATAAAAAAGAATCAATCTAAAAG
>NZ_BADD01000036.1 GCF_000333455.1 Rhodopseudomonas sp. B29 | reverse complement strand
TCATGCAGGATTTGACGCCCCGCTGAGCCGTGAAGCCCATACGGCGAAAGGCTGAGCCATGGCCGACGACAACGACGAGGAGAAGACACAAGAGCCGACACAAAAGCGACTCGACGAAGCTCTCAAGCGCGGCGATGTCGCTAAAAGCCAAGAGGTCAATACCTGGTTTCTGATCGCCGGCGGCACGCTGGTGCTGTCGTCGTTCTCGAGCTCCATCGGCAACGGCATCCTTGGGCCGCTGCGCGCGCTGATCGAGAAATCCTGGATGCTGCGCGTCGATGGGCCGGCCCTGTTGGCGCTGTCGCAAAGCCTGATCTATTCGGTCATCGCGGCGATCGGCATTCCGCTGCTGATGCTGATGATCGTGGCGATCGCCGGCAATATCATCCAGCATCGGCTGGTGTTCTCCGCCGAAGCCCTGACGCCGAAATTCAGCAAGCTGTCGCCGATGCAGGGCGCCAAGCGCCTGTTCGGCAAACAGGCGTGGGCGAATTTCCTCAAGGGCCTGTTCAAGATCGTGGTGCTCGGCGCCGTGATGGTCGCGGTGCTGTATCCGGAGCGCTCGCGGCTCGACGCGCTGCCGCGCATGGAGGTCGATGCGCTGCTCGGCGTCGTCCTTGCACTGACGCTGAAGCTGATGGGGGCCGTCGCGGCCATGTTGGCGTTCGTCGCGGCCGGCGATTTCTTCTTCCAGTATCGGACGTGGTACGAGAAGCAGAAGATGTCGCTGCAGGAGATCAAGGAGGAGTACAAGCAGTCCGAGGGCGACCCGCACATCAAGGGCAAGATCCGTCAGCTCCGCATGCAGCGGATGAAGAAGCGGATGATGGCGGCGGTGCCGAGCGCCTCGGTGGTGATCACCAACCCGACCCACTTCTCGGTGGCGCTGAAATACGAGCGCGGCATGCAGGCGCCGATTTGCGTCGCCAAGGGCGTCGACGCGGTCGCCTTCAAGATCCGCGAGGTCGCCAAGGACAACGACGTGCCGATCGTCGAAAACGTGCCGCTGGCACGGGCGCTTTACGCCACCGTGGAGATCGACGACGAAATCCCGACCGAGCACTACCAGGCGGTCGCCGAAGTCATCGGCTACGTGATGAACCTGAAGCGAGGCTTCTCGGCGCGGCGGCCGTGAGCCGGATGAACCCGGCGCGCCGGCGATAATTGAGCCAAAGCGGCGTCCGCCACGCCCCAAGCCGGTGGACCCGCACGATGTCGGCCTTGCGCTGACGGCAGCGATTCAGGCAGGGGAAGAGGCCGCCGGGACGCCGGCGCGCAGACAATCGGCCAGGTGACATGACCCGCGACGAGACTCAGGCACTGCCCGACGTGACCTCGGAGACGCCGCGGCGCGGTGGCAGCATCGTCCTGGTGCTGCTGGTGGCCGGCGCCATCGTGGCGGCCGCCATCGCCTTCATGACGCTCGGGCGGGCGCAGGCGCAGCCCTATATCCTCGGCCTGCTGGCGCTGTTGGCGATGGTCGGGCTGTTCATGCTGTTCGCCTTTGCGGCCGGCATCGTTGGCTTCGCCGACCGCAGTGCCGACGATCCGCTGATGCGGGCGATCACCGAGGGCGCTTTCGATGGCCTCGCGGTGACCGACGCCCGCGGTCACCTGATCTACGCCAACCCGGCTTATCTGGCGCTCACCGGCGCGACGTCCTTGCAGGACGTCCGGCCGGTGGAGCGGGTGTTCATCGGCAATCCGGACGTCTCCGAGGCGGTGTTCCGGCTGCTCAAGGCGGCGCGCGAAGGCAAGCGGCTGCAGGAGGAGGTCCGCGTCGCCGGCCAGAACGGCGCGCCGGGCCGCTGGATGCGGCTGCGGGTGCGACCGCTCGGGGATCGCAAGCGCGAGGCGCGGCAGACGGTGTGGTCGCTGGCCGACATCACCCGCGACCGCGAGCGCCAGGAGGACGTGTTCCAGGAGCTGCAGCACGCCATCGAATATCTCGACCACGCGCCCTGCGGATTCTTCTCGGTCAATGCCAAGGGCGAGCTCGCTTACGTCAACGCCACGCTGGCGAACTGGCTCGACCACGACCTGGCCGAGATCGGCTCCGGCGGGCTGAAGCTGTCCGACATCGTCTCCGGCGACGGCGCCGCGCTGCTGACCTCGATCGTGCCCGAGCCGGGCGAGGTCAAGACCGAGGTGTTCGATATCGATCTGAAGATGCGTAGTGGCCGCACCATGCCGGCGCGGCTGTATCACAAGCTGGCGTTCGGCGCCGATGGCGTACCAGGGCCGTCGCGCACGCTGGTCATCAGCCGCGCGCGCGACGAGCGGCTCGATCCGCAACGCGCCGCCGAAATCCGCTTCATGCGGTTTTTCGATCACACGCCGATGGCGATCGCCACCGTCGACAAGGCCGGCGCTGTGGTGCGCGCCAACGCCCGCTTCGCCAAGCTGGCGCAGAGCCTCGATCCGACCGGCGGCGCCGCGAAATCGATCCTTGCCGCGGTGCATGTCCGCGACCGCAGCACGCTCGGCGCCGCGATCGAGCAGGCGGCGCAAGACCGCGCCGACATCGCGCCGGTCGAGGTGATGCTCGGCGGCGACAAGGACAAAGAACGCTACGGGCAATTCTTTGTCACCGCGGTTGCCGACGACGGCGATGCCGAGGCGGCGATCATCTACATGCTGGAGACGACGGAGCGGCGCGCGCTGGAAAACCAGATCAACCAGGCGCAGAAGATGGAGACCATCGGCCAGCTCGCCGGTGGCATCGCGCACGATTTCAACAACGTGCTCTCGGCCATCATGATGGCCAACGACTTCCTGCTGAACGCGCACAAGCCGACTGATCCGTCGTTCCAGGACATCATGCAGATCAAGCAGAACGCCACGCGCGCCGCGACTTTGGTCCGGCAGCTGTTGGCGTTCTCGCGCAAGCAGACGCTGCGGCCGCAGGTACTCGATCTAGGCGAGGCGCTGACCGATATCGACCGGCTGCTGAAGCGGCTGATCGGCGAGAAGATCGGGCTCGAAATGCAGCATGGCCGCGACCTGTGGCGGGTCAAGGCGGACGTCTCGCAATTCGAGCAGGTCATCGTCAATCTCGCCGTCAACGCCCGCGACGCCATGCCGGACGGCGGCAAGCTGACGATCCGCACCGCCAACTTATCGGCCGCCGACGTGGCGCAGCTCGGTCACAAGGGCATGCCGGCGGCGGACTACGTCCGCATCGACGTCAGCGACACGGGCACCGGCATTCCGCCGGATATTCTCGACAAGATCTTCGAGCCGTTCTTCTCGACCAAGGAAGTCGGCAAGGGCACCGGGCTCGGCCTGTCGACCGTGTACGGCATCATCAAGCAGACCGGCGGCTTCGTGTACGTGGACAGCGAGCCCGGCAACGGCACGACCTTCCACATCTTCCTGCCGCGCCATGACGCCGTGATCGAGACGCCGCCGGAAGTCGCTGCGCCCTCAGTCGCTGCTAATGCCGAGCCGGCCGCCGCGGCGGCGAAGCCGCGTGCCGACCTGACCGGGCAGGGCACCATCCTGCTGGTCGAAGATGAAGAAGGTCTGCGCGCGCTCAACGCCCGCGGCCTGCGCTCGCGCGGCTATCAGGTGATCGAAGCCTCCAACGGCGTCGAGGCGCTGGAGAAGTTCGACGAGGAGAACGGCGCCGTCGATCTCGTCGTCTCCGACGTCGTGATGCCGGAGATGGACGGCCCGACGCTGCTCAAAGCGATGCGCGGCCGCAATCCGGAGCTGAAGATCATCTTCGTCTCCGGCTACGCCGAGGACGCGTTCGAAAAGAGCCTTCCCGAGAACGAACAGTTCGCCTTCCTGGCCAAACCGTTCGCGCTCAGCGCGCTGGTGGCGAAGGTGAAGGAGACGATGGGCGCGAACTAATCATTTGCGACCCGCTACTATGTGCCGGGTTGGTGGCGGAAAGCACTGCGGCAAGGCCTGCGGCCGCGACTGAGCGCCGCAGCGGTGCGACGGGGGCTGCGACGCTGCGCAGCCTTTCTTTTTGGTCGCCGCTGCCCATCTTGAGGACGTTCTCCCCCTGCCGGGGATTCAAAGGGAAGACCATGAATTTCTTGCATCGCACGCGCGGCATTGCAGCGGCCCTTGCCGTGACGCTCGCTGTCGCAATGCCGTTATCGCTCGCTCTGTCGACCGCTGCCGACGCTCGCATCGGGGGTGGTGGGAGCTCGGGTTCGCGCGGCACGCGCAGCTTCTCGATGCCGCGCGCCACGCCGACGGCGCCGGGCACCGCGCAGCCGTTCAACCGCACCTATGCTCAGCCGGGTAGCCCCGGCATGGGCGCGCCGGCGTCCGGTGCGGCCGCCAAGGGCGGCTTCTTCAACCGGCCCGGCATGGGCATGCTCGGCGGCTTGGCCGCCGGCTTCCTCGGTGCCGGCCTGCTCGGCATGCTGTTCGGCGGCGGCTTCATGTCCGGACTCGGCGGCTTCGCCTCGATCCTCGGCCTGATGCTGCAGATCGCCCTGGTGGTGATCGTGGCGCGGCTGGCCTGGTCGTGGTGGCAGCGGCGGAACAACCCGCAGCAGCCCGCCTATGCCAGCAGTTCGGCGCAGGGTCCTGCCGATGGTCCGACCGTCGGCCCGGGCCCGCAGCCGAGCTACCGCTCGGGCTTCGGTTTCGGCGGCGGCAGCAGCAACGAGGCGCCGCTCGAGATCAAGCCGGAGGACTATGAGGCGTTCGAGCGGCTGCTCGGCGACATCCAGGCTGCCTGGTCGAACGAGGACATGGACCGCCTGCGCCAGCTGGCCACGCCCGAAATGGCCTCTTACTTCGCCAAGGATCTGGAGGAGAACCGCGCCAACAACGACATCAACAAGGTGTCGGACGTCAAGCTGCTGCAGGGCGACCTCGCCGAAGCCTGGCGCGAAGGCGAGGCCGAATACGCGACGGTCGCAATGCGGTTCTCGCTGGTCGACAAGACGCTGGAGCGCGGCACCAATCGCCTCGTCGCCGGCAGCGAGACGCCGATCGAGGTCACCGAAGTCTGGACCTTCGTGCGGCGCCCGGGCACCAGCTGGGAGTTGTCGGCGATCCAGCAGACCAACTGATCGACCGACCTGGAACACTGATGCAGAGCGCCGCGGACCTTCCGCGGCGCTTTTTCGTTGATGGGATCACGCCGGTGCCGGCGCGGAATAAAGCCGCCACGCAAACGTCTTCGTCGGCGCGGACAATCGAACACAGAAGACTCAACCCACCCACGGAGGTTTCGATGCGGAGCAGTTCGGTCATTCTCACCCGGCTCGTCGGCGGCTTGGCGCTGGCTGTCGTCGCCTCGGCGGCGTCGTCGGCCGCGCAGGCGCAGTCGGCCAATGCCAGCTTCTTCGTTACCAGCAAGGGCATCGGCAACGGCGGCAATCTCGGCGGGCTCGCCGGCGCCGACAATCACTGCCAGGAGCTGGCGCAGGCCGCCGGCCTCGGCAGCAAGACCTGGCACGCGTATTTGTCGACCCAGGCCGAAGACGGCAAGCCGGCCGTCAATGCGCGCGACCGCATCGGCAAGGGGCCGTGGCAGAACGTCAAGGGCGTGGTGATTGCCAAGGATGTCGCCGATCTGCATGGCGCCGGCAACAACATCACCAAGCAGACCGCGCTCGACGAGAAGGGCGAGGAGATCAACGGCTTCGGCGACAAGCCCAACCGCCACGACATCCTGACCGGCTCGCAGCCGGACGGCACGGCCTTCGCTGGGACCGACGACCGCACCTGCAAGAACTGGACGAGCAGCCTGCAGGGCGCCGCCATGCTGGGCCATTCCGACATCAACGGCCCGGCCGCCAACCCGACCGCCAAGTCCTGGAACACCGCGCATCCGTCGCGCGGGCCGGACGGTGGCTGTTCGCAGAACGACCTCAAGAGCACCGGCGGCGAAGGCTTGCTGTATTGCTTCGCGGTGAACTGATCGCCACGAGATGAGCGCAGCGGAGCGTGCGCTCCGCTGCGTTGCTGTTTTGGGAGGAGCCCCGATGGCTTACGAGCTGTATTACTGGCCGACCATCCAGGGCCGCGGCGAGTATGTCCGCCTCGCGCTCGAAGACGCAGGCGCCGATTACGTCGATGTCGCCCGCCGCAGCAAAGCGGGCGTCTCGGCGATGATGAAGATGATGCAGGCCAAGACCGGCACGCCGTCCTTTGCGCCGCCGTTTCTGGTGTCGGGCAAAATCACCGTCGGCCAGACCGCCGCGATTTTGCTCTATCTCGGCGGTCGTCACGACCTGGCGCCGAAGACCGAAGCCGGCCGGCTGTGGGTGCATCAACTTCAGCTCACCATCGCCGACTTCGTGCAGGAGGTGCACGACACCCATCACCCGATCGGCGTGTCGCTGTACTACGATGACCAGAAGAACGCCGCCAAGAAGCGCAGCGCCGAATTCCGCAAGGAGCGCGTGCCGAAGTTTCTCGGCTATTTCGAGCGGCTGCTCGAGGGCGGCGGCGCCACCTATCTGATCGGCCGGAAAGCGACCTATGCGGATCTGTCACTGTTCCAGATCGTCGAAGGCCTGCGCTACGCGTTCCCCAAATACATGAAGAAATACGAGCGCCAGATCCCCAATCTGATCGCGCTCCACGACCGCGTCGCAGACCGCCCGAACATAGCGGCGTACCTTGCGAGCGACCGCCGCATCCCGTTCAACGAAGACGGCATCTTCCGTCGTTACAAGGCGCTGGATAAGTAGCTTCGCTCTCGCCGCGCCCGCCCAGCCTCTCTCTTCCGTCATTCCGGGGCGCGCGTAGCGCGAACCCGGAATCCATATCCCCTGTGCTGGTGGTAAGCACAAAGAGTGGCGGACGCTTTGCTTAAGCGCGAGTCCAGGGAGTATGGATTCCGGGTTCGCGAGCTTCGCTCGCTCCCCGGAATGACGCGCTGAGAGCGGCGTACTATCTATTCCTTCCATCCACCGGCGTCATCGTGAGCTGCGCCAGGTCGATGCCGTCGATGCAGGCGACGTTGAGGGCGATGACTTCGCTGCCGTCGCCGCGACTGCCGCGCGCGAACACGTCGACGCCGCATTCGCCGCAGAGCTGATGATTGATGGTGCGGGTATTGAACAGATAGGACTTCAGGCTTTCGGCGCCGGCGCGGAGCTGAAAGCTATTCGGCGGCAGGAAGGTGAAGTGCAGCCCCTTCTTGGTGCAGATCGAGCAGTTGCAGGCTGTCACCATCGCAAGATCGCTGGTGCATTCGAACCGCACCTGGCCGCAATGGCAGCCGCCGGTCATCACCCTCCGTCCCGTCATCCCCGCCTCCTGATTGTTCCACCAGGCCGGATTGTAACAGATGACGCGGCCGTTCGGGGCCGGGACGATCAGTTCGCCTGCTGCAGGTCAGCCGGAAAAACAAAAGCCCCGCGCGAGGCGGGGCCAGTTGGCGCCAGTCGATAAGGTGCTACGCGATCTGGTCGACCTTGATGCCTTGCCCGGGCGGCAGCGCTGCCTTGGCCGGCGGTGTCGAGTCGGTATCGTCGCTCTTCTGTGGCGGTGGCGGGGGAGGCGGTGGTTTGGCCTCGGTGGTCGGCTTGGTCACCGGCGTCTGAGACACGCTGGAGATGCTGCTCATTCGGTTGTCCTCGTGGTTGCACGCTCCGGCGAGGAAATGTGCGGCTCGAGCGAAGCGCCTCGCGCCGCGGTCGTCCGGTCGTCGGATCGCTCCGATGCTGCGCCGATCGCGTGAACTTTGCGCGCAAGCGGCCGGCCGCAATTAGCTTAAATGCGACCGATCGAGTTCGGACTGATCAGGCAGACGGGCGGGCTACTCGGCGTTGTCGCGCGAGATCGCGATGGACGCGTCGGTCTTGGTCCGGGAGCAGCGCATATCGAGGCGGCGGAAACGCGTGGTGATGTCGTTGCCGCGCAGCAGCCCGACCCGCCCGAAGCAGCGCTTGACGCCGCGCAGCGAGTCCGGCTTCGGCACCGTGAACACGATCGCCGCAGCGCTGGCGATCAGGTCCTGAAATTCCGCCGAAGGCTTGCGCGAGGGCGCACTGCCGAACACCTCGTTCTTGACCGTCCGGCTCGGACACCCCAGCCGCAACGACTTCGCCGCCGGATGCGACAGGTAGATCACATTGGCAGCCGTCTTGCCGACGCCGACCCCGTCGATCTGGGACTTGAGCTGCAGAGCGAGGTCGTCGCAGCGATCCGCGCGGGCGGGGGAGGCTAGGGTGAGGGCCGCGAGGGCGAGGGCGGCGGCGCAAGTGGCCCGGTACACTCCGCGCATCGGCAAACAGGCTGAAACCACAATCATCCCCCCACGCTTAAGCTTCTGATAGCTTCATAGCGAAGCCCGCACAGAATGCAAAACAGGGCGGAACATACCACCGCCATCAAGGTCGAGCACGAGGCAGCTGTGACGGCTGCAAATGCCGGCGGAAGGTGCTATGGTCGACCCCATGAGCAGAGAGCAGGTGAGAGCCATTCTGGAGCGCGTGCTGACTTGGCCGCCCGAGCGCCAGGAAGATGCCGCCGACATTCTGGCCGCAATGGAAACGTCGGACGCGAGCGAGCTACGGCTCTCCGATGCGCAAGCCGACGAGGTGCGTCGGCGGCTCGCAGACGGTGATGCCGAAACAATGACGCTGGACGAGTTCACGGCGCACTTCAAGCGCCGCCTCGATCCGTGAGAGTCGTTGTCCGACAGGCCGCCCGACGCGACCTCGACGACATTTTCGATTGGATTTCGAAGGACAGTCCGCGAGCGGCGAGAGCCGTGGTCGAGCGGATATTACTCCGCGTCAATCGCCTCGCGACGCGAGGTCTTGCGAGTATGGGCGGCCAGCTTGGTCGCAGGAACCCGCGAGCTGCTCGAGCCGCCGTATATCATCGTCTATCACGTCGACGCCGCAGCCAATACGATCGTGGTGCTCAACATCGTTCACGGCGCGAGGAGCGGGATGAGTAAGTCAATGGCTAAGTATAGCAAAGGCGAGATCGGCCGGGTGCGGATCGTCGAAGACTTTCTGCCGTCGCCGGACCAGCTTGTGCTGCGGGAGGACAACGTGAAAGTCACTCTTAGCCTGTCGCAGCGTTCAGTCGATTTTTTCAAGCGCGCGGCGGCAAAGCAGAAGGTACCCTATCAGCGCATGATCCGGGCGCTGGTCGACGCATATGCAGAGAAACAGGAGGGAAAGCGAGCGGGCTGAACGGCGCCGACCGCGTGGCTTCCCCCCGTTTTTGAACCCTTCAAAATCTCGCCAAAACCGCCTACAAGGCCCCGGATTTCCCCATCCGAGGCCCGCCCATGAACGCTCCCACCCCCATCCCGTCCGCCGCCACCCCGGTCCCGCCTTATAAGCACACGCCGCTGTTCCCGCTGGGGAAGGACGAGACGCCGTATCGGAAGATCACGTCCGAGGGCGTGCGGGTGGAGACGGTGCTGGGCCGGCCGATGCTGGTGGTCGAGCGCGAGGCGCTGCGGGCGCTGTCGGAGGCGGCGTTCGGCGACATCAACCAGTTTCTGCGGCCGGGGCATCTGGCCCAGCTGCGCAAGATCCTCGACGACAGCGAAGCCAGCCCGAACGACAAGTTCGTGGCGCTGGACTTGTTGAAGAACGCCAACATCGCCGCCGGCGGCGTGCTGCCGATGTGCCAGGACACGGGCACGGCGATCATCATGGGCAAGAAGGGCTGCAACGTCATCACCGCCGGTGACGACGAGGCGGCGCTGAGCGAGGGCGCGCGCGATGCCTATCTGCGCCGAAATCTGCGCTACTCGCAGGTCGCGCCGCTGACCATGTACGAAGAGAAGAACACCGCCAACAACATGCCGGCGCAGTGCGAGATCTACGCCGAGGGCGATGACGCTTACAAATTCATGTTCATGGCCAAGGGCGGCGGTTCGGCCAACAAGTCGTTCCTGTTCCAGGCGACGCCGTCGCTGCTGACCAAGGATCGGCTGCTGGCGTTCCTGAAGGAGAAGATCCTGACGCTCGGCACCGCGGCGTGTCCGCCTTATCACTTGGCGATTGTCATCGGCGGCACGTCTGCCGAGCTGTGCATGAAGACGGTGAAGCTCGCCTCGGCGCGTTATCTCGATGCGCTGCCGACGCAGGGCTCGGCCGACGGCAACGCCTTCCGCGATCTCGAGATGGAGCAAGAGATCCAGAAGATGACGCAGTCGCTCGGCGTCGGCGCGCAGTTCGGCGGCAAGTACTTCTGCCACGACGTCCGCGTCATCCGCCTGCCGCGCCACGGCGCGTCGCTGCCGATCGGGCTCGGCGTGTCGTGCTCGGCCGACCGCCAGGTGCTCGGCAAGATCACCAAGGACGGCGTCTATCTGGAAGAACTCGAGCACAATCCGGCGCAGTATCTGCCGGAGGTCGAGCAGGCGCTCGGCGGCGAGGTGGTGAAGATCGACCTCAACCAGCCGATGAAGGACATCCTGGCGACGCTGTCGAAGAATCCGATCAAGACCCGGCTGTCGCTGACCGGCACCATGATCGTGGCGCGCGACGCCGCCCACGCCAAGCTGCGCGAACGCCTCGACCGCGGCGAGCCGCTGCCCGATTACTTCAAGAACCACCCGGTGTACTACGCCGGTCCGGCCAAGACGCCGGCCGGCTATGCGTCGGGCGCGTTCGGCCCGACTACCGCGGGGCGCATGGATTCGTTCGTCGATCAGTTCCAGGCGGCCGGCGGCTCGATGGTGATGGTCGCCAAGGGCAACCGCGCGCCCGCGGTCCGCGAGGCCTGCAAGAAATACGGCGGCTTCTATCTCGGCTCGATCGGCGGCGCTGCCGCGAACCTCGCCGAGCACTGCATCAAGAAGGTCGAGGTGCTGGAATATCCCGAGCTCGGCATGGAGGCGATCTGGAAGATCGACGTCGTCGACTTCCCGGCCTTCATCATCATCGACGACAAGGGCAATGATTTCTTCAAGGAGCTGAATCTGGGCTGAGGCGTTCTCTGCGCCTCACCACTTGCTCCGTCATTCCGGGGCGCTCACGAAGTGAGCGAACCCGGAATCTCGAAGTTCAGAGCATCCCGAGCGAGTCCACGCAGACCTTTTGGGGATTCCGGGTTCGCTCGCTGACGCGAGCGCCCCGGAATGACTGCCTTGAGGCCAAACAGTCATGGCCGGGCTTGACCCGCCTGCGGGGCCGAAGCCCCTTCGGCGCGGCGAAGGCCCGGCCATCCATCCTCTCACACCGATGGATCACCGGGTCTCGGCGCTGCGCGCCGGCCCGGTGATGACGCCTTGCAGGCAGTTACGCCCGCGTCCCGGTGAACGGGAAGCTGCCCATCGGGCCGATGCCCATTTCGCCCGAGATGCTGTCGCCGCTCACCTTGCCGGTGTAGCTCAGCGTCAGCGGCATCGGGTTGGTGATCGACAGCTTCCAGGCGACGTCGTCGCCGCTCACGGTGCCGTCGAAGATCTCGCCGGAGTCGCCGTCGGCGGACTGCGTGCCGCTCAGCGTGCCGCCGTCGGCCTTCAGCGTCAGGTCGGCCTGCCGCTCGCCCATCGGCGTGGTCATGGTGAGTTTCCAGTTTCCGTCGACTGCCATCTGTTTCTCCCCTCGGTTCCGGTGGTCCTGAAGCGGCCGGAAGGCCTCGTCTTTAGACTGCCGCGGGGCCACCGAACAAGCCCGCAGCGCCGGCTCCATTGCCGCGGCCCTGTATCCGGAATGATACCGACTTTGCAGGCGGTACGCGAAGACCTAGTGTTTCGCGTCGGCCGCCGCTCGGATAGGCACGCCTGTGCGTTCTGGCGCCGCGCCCGACCCAGGTTGAGGAAACGCACGAGGAGCCCCGGATTCTGGAGGCTCGAGATGCGTTGGTCATATGTTTTGGACGCGGTCGCCGCGTTGCTGGTGACGGTGCTGTTCGCGATCCTGCTGGCGTCGGCGCCGGCGACGGCGCAGACCGAATTTCTCACCGAGACCACCACCACCAATCTGACCGTCACCCGCGATCCGGCCGTGACTGGCCGCATCACCCTGACCGCTGTGATCGCCAGTGACTTCGGCGGCGCCGTCGCCGAGGGGCGGGTCGCCTTCCACGATCTAAGCGATGGGCGCGTGCTCGGCTGGACCAATGCGACCCAGCCGACCCTGACGGTCGACGGCCTCACTCCCGGCCGGCATCTGATCCGCGCCGACTACAGCGGCGTCAGCTCGCTGCTGCCGATGGTTGTGTTGCCGAGCCAGTCGCCCGAGATGGCGGTCGATGTCTTGGCGCGCCCGCTGGTGACGCTGACGACCGAAGGCGGCGCGGTCGCGCCGGGCGAACTGGTGACGCTGGTGGTCAACGTGCGTGGCAGCAGCGGCATGCCCGGTGGCGCGGTGACGTTCCGCGACGGCGACCGCGTGATCGCCGCGCATGTGCCGCTCAATTCGGTCGGCTCGGCGGCGTTTACGACCTCGGCGCTGCCGGAAGGCGTCCGCACGCTGGTCGCCGCCTACGAGGGCGACGAGCACTACGCACCGGCCGAAGCGACGGTCGAGCAGATCGTCAGCGACGCGCTGGTGATGGCCGCCCAGCCGCGGATGTAGCGAACGACAGCCGCGCGCTGCCTCGGCTTCACTCTGCCGGGGCAGCAGCCGGAGCGCTTGCCGCGGTGCCCATGCGGCCGCGCATCGCCAGCCGGAAGTAAGCATACTGCGCGGCAAAGGCGACGACCTTCGCGGCCGGGGCAATCAGCATCACGTAGGTGGTCCAGACTTTGATGTCACCGGTCAGCGCGGTCGCCACGACGCCGGCGCCGAGCACGAACATCAGCGCGGCCCACAGATAGCCGGACACCCGAACCTGATGCGGGATCGCGGCCGCCACCTGCGGTGGCAGATAGCGCAGCATCCAATCCTTGCGCAGCATGATGGCGCCGACGGCGAAGTGGCCGATGCTCGGCTTGGCCAGCACGAAGCGCGGATCGTTGGTCAGCAGCGTCGCGCCGCCGAGCACGACCACCAGCGCCAGGCTGGCATAGGCCATGATGTCGAGCTTCATCCCACGCCATTTGACGACCACGATCTGCGCGATGGCGCCGACGATCGCCACGGCCGTCGCCAAGGCCACGTTGCCGGTCGAGAAGTACAACACCACGAAGATGATGGTGGAGAAGAAGTCGTTGCCGAGCTTGGCGAACACGGCCTTCATCGCGAGTTCCTTCTGCGGCGTCGTCTGATCCGGGACCGCGACGGAGACACCGGCGCTGGCGGCCGCGATCTTGCTGGCTCGCCTGACAGAAGTAAACCGGGGCCGCCGATGGGCAATGCATGCGGCCTGCGGGGACTTGCCGCAGGTGAGAGCCCAGGCTGAGGGCAACGGCTGGCGCGCGGGAAACCGGATGGTTGTTGCCGCGTTGCCTGTGTCATGGCCAAAGCAGCTAAGAAATCATCAGCGTCGTCGTCGAGTACCCGCTCCAAAGCCGCGCGGAGTCGCCGAAAACAGCCGTGGGACAAGGCGAATCCGCGCAAGCGCGCCGGCAAGTCGTCCCATCATCTCACTCCCTCTCAGGAGGCCGCCGCCAAGGCGATGGCCAAGCGGGCGGGCCGTCCCTATCCCAATTTGGTCGACAACATGCGTGCGGCGAAGAAAGCCAAGAAATCCTCTAAAAAGAGTACGACCCAGAGCTCCAAATCGACCAAGACCAAGTCGGCGAAAGACCAAGTCGGTCAAGCGCCCGACGGCCAAGACGACGAAACGGACCGGCTCGCGCAAGACGGCAAAGAAGACCTCGGGCGGGCGCAAGAAGCGGGCGAAGTCTGCCTCTGCTGGCCCGGCGACAAAGCGCTCCGCGCGCGAGAAGGATCCGCGCGGCGGACTGACCGCAGCGGGGCGGCGGGCTTTTGCCGAACGCGATGGATCACACCTCGAGCCGGGCGTCCGTAAATCCGACGCAGAGATGACACCCTCCGAGATGCGCCGCAAAGGCAGCTGGGCCGTGCGCTTCTACGGACGCGCGAAGCTGCCGGCGCTGCGCGACAAGGATGGCAATCCGACGCGGTTTGCTTTGTCGGCGCACGCCTGGGGCGAGCCGGTGCCGAAGACGGTCGCGGCCGCACGCCGCATTGCCGCCAAAGGCGAGCGATTGCTGAAGCGCTACCATCGGATCAAGCAGCGATCCTGAGCTTGCAAACTGGGGATGGAACGCGTTCGGCGGCGAAAGCCTCTGCCCAAGGCCCGAGAATTGCACTAGAACGACGCGCTTCAACCCTTCAACGCATCGCGTCATCGATCATCATGCCTGACCTGTCGGACAAGCCCTATCGCATCGGCCGCTCGAAAACCGGACTTGGCCTGTTCGCCACGCAGCCGATCAAGAAGGGCACCAAGATCATCCGCTATATCGGGCCGATGCTCGACTGCAACAAGAAGAAGGACGACGCGGTCGAGAACAAGTACCTGTTTCAGATCAGCAAGCGCTGGACGGTCGACGGCTCGGTACGCAAGAACATCGCGCGCTACATCAATCATTCCTGCAAGCCGAACGCGGAGTCGGATGTCAGCGTCAAGAAGCGCAAGATCATCATCCGGGCGATCAAGAACATCGAGCCGGGCGAAGAGATCAACTACGACTACGGCACCGAGTACTTCAAAGAATATCTGAAGCCGATCGGCTGCAAGTGCGACTCCTGCGAAAAGAAGCGCAAGAAGAAGGCCGCCGAAGCCCGTGCCGAGAAGGCGAGGCTGAAGGACAAGGCCGAGCGTAAGGTGCAGAAGCAGGCTGAGAAGGCTGCGGGCAAGAAAGCCAAGGCGGGTAAGTCCGCCGGGAAGACGGCGAAAGCCAAGGCGAAGACCGGCGCAAAAACGTCGAAGGCAAAGTTGCCTAAAACAAAAACCAAGGCCAAAGCAGCAGCTGCTGCGTAGTCATGCGCTTGAGTTTCCTGCACCGCGCTCACCACTCGTCATGCCCGGGCTCGTCCCGCCTGCGGGGCCGGCGCCCCTTCGGCGCGGCGGAGGCCCGGGCATCCACGAACTTGCAGCGGTCGAGGCAAGCAAAACGTGGATGGCCGGGACGAGCCCGGCCATGACGGCGTTGTGGAGCCGGGCTTAAGTCTTTTGGAAGCTGACCTCGCGCCCGCGTTAATGTTGCGCGTCTCCTTCCGAACCCTCAAGCCATCGCGACCTGACCGCTTCGGCGCAGGCCCATGAATTGCAGTTCCGCGAAGACGCCGACCGCGATCGCCTGCATCACCACGAAGCTGATGCCGAGGCCGTTGGGCGCGACGGCGCCGCTGATCAGCAGCGCGATGCTGCCGAGCGTCCACAACGCGTTGCCGATAATCACCAGTAGCACCAGCGGGCGGGGCAGGGCAGTGCGGCTGCCGAGCCAGCCGACCAGCGCCGCATAGAGGATCAGGAACAGCCCGGTTTCGAGTAACAGCCCGTGCGGAAGAGCCAGCAGCGAAGCCAGTGGACCTGCGCCGAATGTCAGCAGCAGCGCCATCGCGCTGCTGATCAGTGCGTCAGCCTGCAGGGCGCGGCGCAGCAGCAAGGATGAGTGGATCATGGTCGTCTCCTTGGGTTCGAGTTGTGACGCCCCGACCATGCGCGGGCCCGCTGCCGAAATCGATTACCTCGGAGGTCATGGAAGCTGCGCCGGGCGCGTGATAGCGTTTTGAGCCATGAACACTCCATTTCCGCCCGCTCAGGCAGCTGCCGGCGCGCAGCCCGTCCGCATCGGCGATTACTTGAGGCAGTGGCGGCAGCGCCGCCGTCTCAGTCAGCTCGATCTCGCGCTCGATGCGGAGATTTCGGCGCGGCATCTGTCGTTCATCGAGACCGGCCGCGCCGCGCCGTCCCGCGACATGGTGATGCGCCTCGCCGAGCGTCTCGACGTTCCCCTGCGCGAACGCAACGTGCTGCTGATCGCTGCGGGCTTCGCGCCCGCCTTCCCACAGCGGAAGCTCGACGATCCGGCTCTGGCGGTCGCCCGCCGTGCGGTCGATCAGGTGCTGAAGGCGCACGAGCCCAATCCGGCGCTGGCGGTCGACCGGCACTGGAACCTGATTGCCGCCAACCGCATGGTCGGTGCGCTACTCGACGGCATCGCCCCCAGCCTGCTGGCGCCGCCGCTTAACGTGCTGCGGTTGTCGTTTCATCCCGACGGGCTGGCGCCGCGCACCGTCAATCTCGGCGAATGGAGCGCGCATCTGCTGGAGCGGCTGCACCGGCAGTGCGAGGCGACCGCCGATGCGAAGCTGCTCGAGCTGTATCACGAACTGAAGGCCTATCCGGTCCCTGCACCCGCGGCGCCGGTCGTGTCGAATGCGGTGGCGGTGCCGTTCCGGATGCGGCTCGGCGACGAGGAGCTCAGCTTCATTTCAACCACCATGGTGTTCGGCACCCCGCTCGACGTCACGCTGTCGGAAATCGCGGTCGAGACGTTCTTTCCGGCCGACGAGGCGACGGCTGCGCGGCTGCGCAGCATGGCTGCAGCCCTGTAACGCCTTGCGGGCGATTGCGGCGTCCCCATCTGTGTGGAACTGTCGGACAGGAAACGAACCACGAGGAGGCGCCGATGAGCGCGATCAAGCCGCTACAGATCGATGTCGTGTCCGACGTGGTCTGCCCGTGGTGCTACATCGGCAAGAAGCGGATCGAGCAGGCGCTCGAGCTCGCCGCCGACGTTCCGGTCGAACTCACCTATCGGCCGTTTTTCCTCAATCCGTGGGTGCCGCGCGAGGGCATCGGGCGCGACGAGTATCTCACCACCAAGTTCGGCTCGCCGGAACGCTACAAGCAGCTGTCCGGCAGCGTGGTCGAAGCTGCTGCGAACGAGGGACTCGAATATCGTCCGGAGCGCGTCCAGCGACAGCCCAATACGATCGACTGCCATCGCCTGATCCATTGGGCCGATGCGATCGGCCGCGGGCCGGCGATGAAGCAGCGCCTGATGGAGTTGTACTTCCGCGACGGCGGCGATCTCACCGATCGTGAAGTGTTGGTGAGTGCCGCAGCAGAGTGTGGGCTGGACGCCGAAGAAGTTCGCAGCAAGCTGGCCAGCGGCGAAGACGTCGAACTGATCACGGCGCAGGCTCAGGAAGCGAGCGAGAAGGGCATCTCGGGCGTGCCGACCTTCGTCTTCATGCAGCAATACGCGGTCTCGGGTGCGCAGGATCCGGCACTGCTGGCACGCGCCATCCGCAAGCTGTCGGCGGAAATCAACGCCGACGCCGCGGAGTAACGGGCGCTCAGCGCCGCAGTAGCCGCTTGGCGGTTCGCCGCAACGTTTCGCGCGTCCGCAGTGCGATGGTGATCGGGCCGATCAAGGGATCGCCAGCCCGCAGCGGGATCAGCACGTCGCCGATCTCGATCCGGCCGCGCCAGATCGGGCCGATCATCGGATGGTCGGGGCCGGCGGTGGAATCCGCCATCGCGATCGCAGGATCGGCGCACAGATGCCGCGTGATTTCGATCGTCAGCAGCGCGCCCGGCGACTGGCGCGCGAACCCTTCGGCGATGCCGAGCTTGAAGAAATAGGCGCGGTCGAGATGCCGCAGGATGATGCCGGAGGCGACCGGCGTCTCGCCGGCGTTGAGTTGCACGATCTCGCACTGACTTTGGGCGGCGAGGGCGATCGCGGCGCGCCGGAGCATCGCGGCGCGCGCCGGCTGCCGCGCCAGCGAACTGCCGCGCCGGCCCTTCCAGCCACTGTCTTCCAGCGCCAGAAATACATCATAGGCGCGATCGATGTCGTCGGCGCTGCGTGCGACCGTGAAGCTGATCGGGCCGTGCTCGGCGAGCCTGCGCTTGAGCCGGCGATAATCCTTGAGCTTCTTGGGACCGAGGCCGCTGCGTAGCAGCGCCTCGGCGTCCTGGCGAGCGTCGAGCGACGCGCGCGACCAGCGGCGCAGCAAGACTGGCTGGAGACCCTCGGCCGCGACAGCCCGGTTCAGCGCTCGTGCAGTGTCGCCTTCGATGGCGACATCGCGCAGCAGCAGCGCCCGCGCTCCGCTTGCACGCGCCGCAGCGATCAACGCGGCCGCGCCTTGGGCGGCATAGTCGCGGTGGAGCAAGGGCGTGTTGAGCGAACGAAACGGATCGGCCGACATCAGCAGCCGCAGCGGTGTCTGCAGCATCGGCCAGAGCGGCTGCACCGGCAGCAGCCCGGTCAGTCGTCCGTCGGAGCCTTGGCCAAATAGCACACGCGGTGCCGCTTGCTCGTCCGGGGCCGCATTCGCCGCCAGGACCCACTCGGGCAGGTAGTAGGCGTTCGGCTCGAGCGCGCTGGCGGCGAGATCACGCCAAGCGCCCAACTCGACGGCTGTCGCCAGCGGCGGGTCGCTGCGCCTCAAGGGCATCGCTCCGGCTTCGGACATTCGCCCCCGCGTCGATTGCAAAATGTCCGCCAAACCTGTTCCTCACCTGCTCGGCCGCTTGTCGCGACCTTTGGCGATGGTCGGATAAGGTAATCGACAGACGAGAAGACCGCTTCGGTTCCGCCGCCGATTTCGGCCGGTAATGTTAACCGCGACGTCTTGCCCGTCTTAGCTCATGAACCCCTGCGCCGCGACACCCGACTAAAACGGAAATGCAGCGGGGGAGAGAGGTCGATGTTGCGCGCGTTCTGGGGCCAGGTGGCGGTCGCGACGGCATTGCTGTTCGGCACGGCAGACGCCATGGCGGAAAGCCGGCTTGCGCTGGTGATCGGCCAGTCGGCCTACAAGGCCGTGCCGGCGCTGCCCAATCCGGTCAACGACGCCAAGGCGATCGAGCAGATGCTCGGCGAGGCCGGCTTCGAGGTCACGGCCGCGAGCGACCTCGGCCAGACCCAGCTGCGCGAAGTGGTCGGCGATTTCGCCGCCAAGCTCGCCGGCAAAGGGCCCGATACGGTGGCGCTGATGTTCTATGCCGGCCACGGCATTCAGGTCGACGGCGAGAACTATCTGATCCCGGTCGACGTCGATCCCAAGCGTGAGGCGGACATTCCGCTGCAGGCGGTGCGGCTCAACGACGTGCTCAACACGCTGGCGTCGGCGCCCGGCAAGACCCGCATCATCATGCTGGATGCCTGCCGTAACAATCCGTTCCCGCAGCTCAGCGGCACCGCCGGCCACGGCCTCGCTTTGGTCGACACCCGCACCGGCGCGCCGGGAACGCTGCTGTCGTATTCGACCTCGCCCGGCGCCGAAGCCGAGGACGGCAATGGTGCCAACAGCCCCTACACCAGCGCACTGCTCAAGGCCGGCCGCGAGAGCGGCCTGCAGATCGAGGACACCCTCAAGAGGGTTCGTCTCGCAGTCAACAAGGCTACGTCGGGCCGGCAGACGCCGTGGGAAAGCTCGTCGCTGGTCGACGATTTCCGTTTCTTCGGCAGCGCAGAGGCCGCCGCGCAGCCGGACACCAAGCCGGGCAAGAAGCCCAGCGCGGACGAGTGGCGTGCACTGCTCAAGGGCAAGTCGGCCGAAGAGGCCCATGCCCTGATCGTCGCCGACGGGTCGGGCGAAGCCTATGAGGCGTTCGTTTCGCTTTACGCCGAGCCGCCTTATGCCACCGAGACCAAGCTTTGGCTCGACCGCCACCGCCGGATGCAGGCGTGGAGCCGGGCGATTCTGATCAACACGGCGTCGGCCTATCGTGGGTTCCTCAGCCAGTATCCCGACAGCGATCTTACGGCCACCGCCAAGAAGCTCGAGGAGCGGACGCGCAACCGTCCTGAACCCGTCGCCGTGGCGGCCGTAGCGCCGGCATCCCCGGCGCCGACCAATGCGGCGCTGACCTGCCCATGCGCAGTGCCGCCGAGCCCGCCGGCGATCGACAAGCCGAAGAAGGCCGACACCAAGAAATCCAAGCGTGCCGAAGAGGACGCGCCGTCGCGGCGGACCGCCAAGAAGCCGGTTCGTGGCAGGTATTATGATGATGAAGATGATGTCGTGGTCGTGCCACGCCGCCCGGTGATCATCGATACACCGGCCCCAGTGATCGGCTACGGGGGAGGTTATGGCGGAGGCTACCGGGGCGGTTACCGGGGCCCGAGCGGGCCGTCTTATCAAGGCGGGGGCTATCAGGGTGGCGGTCGCATGGGCGGGGGCCGCTAGGGCTTTTCCGGTTCTGATAGAATCAGAACCGGAGCTCTAGAATCTTGTTGACGCGTTTTCTTCACGCGAACCGGTATCCGCTTCGCGCTAAAACGCTCTGGGCGCCCTGGCTATTCGAAGGCAATTGGCTATTCGAACGCAAGCCCGATCCGAGCGGCCGTATTCCAGACCGGGCGGCAGCGGCGCATCGAGTTTTCCGACTCGATCACCAGCAGGAACCGGTCCGGCAACTCGACCGGGTCGCTGAGGTCAATCCGCGCTCCGGTTTCCGACAGGTTCCGAACCGTGCAGTCGAACCCGCCGCCGCCAGCCATCACGATGGTTCCCCGCTTGAAAACCCGCTGCCGCGGACTGGCCCGCTTCTCGATCATTTGAGTGTTCCGGCTTCGTCTAATTCGCCGCGGCTTATATGCAGGTGCGAATTGCCGGCCTCTGAATCCGAAATTGGAACCTGGGCCCGTCGAATTTACCTGAAATTAAAACCTAATCGCTGCGGTTACGCGATGTGTCCGTCGGCTTGAAAACGCCATGGTCTCCCTTAAGGTCGCCGTGAGTATGGGTGGGTACGGTCATGTTCAAGCGTTCTGCGTTGGTTCTTGCCGCCTTGGCGATCGCCACGGCACTCGGCGGGTGCACGAAATGCGGCCCGATCTGGGAAGACTGGATGCAGAAGGCTTGCAGGTCGGATCGGCTGTGACGGCCATGCCGAGCGCACGGTCGTTTGGGGGAGAGGTTGCGATGAAAGTCATGCGGGCCGCGTTGATGATGTCCGTGCTGGCCGGGCCGGCATTTGCGCAAGAGGGGCCGCACGTAAACCTCATTCCGGAGATCGAGCACCGCACCCCCGAGCAGAAGGAGCAGGACGCCATCCGGCAGAGGGCTTACCAGGATTCCTTGCGCAAGATACCCGACCCGAAGGTCTCCTCGGATCCTTGGGGTAGCGTGCGGGCAAGCGACGCTCCGGCTCCCGCGGCCAAGAAGCCGCACGTGAAACCCAAGGCTCACGCTGCGAACTGAGCGCGTCAGCGTCGAGGTTGTATTCCGTCTTTGAGGCAATCACGATCAGCGCGGCGCTCTGACCGCGGAGGCCGACTACGCTTGGTTGGTATCATGGTCAAAACTGGACAGATTTTTTTCTTCGATTTGTTGATGATTACTGGCGAGCGGATTCGCTCATACCATTGCCGTTGAAGGACCCGCGCGTTCACGCGAGGGCTGCGTACAGGATACCTCGTGATTGCTTCCGGGACGCCGTTTGATCCCAAGGAATTTCTTGGCAGTTCCGGAACCGGTCGGACGGTGCTGCGGTTCCGCAAGAACGACACCATCTTCGCGCAGGGCGACGAAGCCGACTGTGTCCTGTTCATACAGAGCGGTCGGGTCAAGCTTGCGGTGATGTCCGAGCAGGGCAAGGAAGCGGTGGTCGCTATCCTGCAACCAGGGCAGTTTTTCGGTGAAGTCGGACTGATCGGAAAGCGGCAGCGGATCTCCACGGCGACGGCGATGCAGGATTGCGTCGTCACATCGGTGGCCTATCAGGTGCTGATCGAGACGGTCCGGCGCGAGCCTGCGTTCGGCGAGTTCTTCATGACGCACCTGCTGTCCCGCAACTGCCGCATCGAAGAAGATTTGATCGATCAGCTGTTCAACTCGAGCGAGAAGCGGCTCGCGCGTCTGTTGTTGTTGCTGTCCAATATCGGCGAAGACGAGCCGGCTCGACCGCTGCCTGTGGAGATCAGCCAGGAAACGTTGGCCGAGATGATCGGCACGACGCGCTCGCGCGTCAGTTACTTCATGAACAAATTCCGCAAACAGGGGTTTATCGACTACAACGGCCACATCGAGGTGCACGCTGCATTACGAACGGCCGTTCTGCCCGACAAGCCCAAGCTGTTGGCGGTACCCCGCGACACCGACTGACGTCGGCGAATCTCGTCGCGTTAGGACTCTCAGGATTCACTTTTGAGCACTCGGCTTAGCGGGCGATTGGCCGCCCGGGGCGCTATTTGTCGCCTAACAGCTTGCCGGTGGTACGATTGACAAAATGCACCTGCGTGCAAGCCGGACAGCGCACCAACTCGAACGTCCGCTGGCCATCCGGCGTCGTCGTTTCCTCTGCAAGCATCGTCTGGACCTTGAGGCCGGTCCTTGGACATTGGTAGAGTACGTGGGTCATTGCGAGCAGGTTTGACGTGCCGGATCAGGCTGCACTTGATTTAGATCAAGCCGTGCCTGTCATAATGCTTGCTCGCAGAGCTAAGTTGAAAATCTCCTGAACAAGGTAATCAACCCGCCGAAATTCGGCGTGCGCCTGGCATTATTTGCACTACTTGCGCGCGCAACTCAGCGCGATGCTCGTTGAGCTGGGGCCGCAGCGTGCCGTCATGACGCCATTCGCGAGTGTGATCGCTTCGCTGAATCGCACGGAAGTCGCGCCGACGCAGAGCGCCGACACAAGCGTCTCGTCAGCATCGCAGCTCAACGGGCAGCCGTCCGCGGCGCAGCTCGAAGAGGTCAGGGTACGAATACTACTGGACGAGATCCCGTCTGCACCGGGCGGCCCGGCTGGGCCGGGCGGCCCGGCTGGGCCGGGCGGTCCGGCGGGTCCCGGTTCGCCCTTCGAGCTCTGCCCTTCACCGCAGCCCGCGAGCGCAAGCGCCGCGGCGATTGCGATCAGTGTGGCGCGGAAGCCGATCCTGTTAGCTCGCATGTCGCCCTCGCACCAATAACGCCCGATCAATCGCGTCGGACCAATCGCGCCGTCGGACCGCGTTCCGTCTGAAACAAAGAGCCCCGAACGAGGCCATGTTCGGGGCTCCCGTCAGCGTCGAAACTCCCCACCTCTAGAAAGTTCGGCAATGACGGCGCAGAGGCTAGCCCTCGCCTCACGCAACACATTGCGTGGAATCAAATACCGGCGGCGGCGCAACATGGCCACGCCATCGGGCCGCTGCCGCACGGTGAGAGCGGCATCAGGTATCGCGGTAGGCCTCGGAATCCCTGATCAGGCTCGAGATCAGCTGCTGAAGCACGCGGCGTCGCTCTTCGTCGCGGGTCTCGGCGAGCAGCTTGCGATACAGTTTAAGGTTTTCGTCGCGGAGGAATTTGTCCAAGACTCGCTCCCGTCGTTTTCTCGCGAAGCCGTCCTCACAGGGCTTCAGCCTGGGCTTTATCGATGGGAGTAAAAATTATTATCGCCAGGCGCATCTGTCGATGCGGGGGAGCCACTGAACGGCGTAAGGAAGAATCCTGATTTGTAAGGATATTGCTTACAAAGAGAGCTGAGTGGGGCGACCGTGCTCAGGACGCTGCGTTCGGACCGCTCGCGGGATTGTTGAGCAGCTGAGTCACCGCGGCGAGGATCTGGGCGGGGGCGAATGGCTTGGTCAGCAGGATGCTGTTGGGGACGCCCTTGACGCTCCACTCCGCAGCGCTGTCGCCCGTCATGTAGACCACCGGAAAAGCGGGATCGAGTTCGCGCGCATGGCGCGCCACTTCCCACCCGTCGAGCCGGTCGCGGCCCAGATTGACGTCGGTCACCAGCGCGCGAAAACCCTGGCGACCGTCGAGCAACTTCAGCGCTTCTTCACCGGAAGATGCCGTGATCACCTCAAACCCGCCTTCGCCGAGCGCTTCCTGGACGATGCTTTGGATAAGCTGGTCGTCTTCCACGACCAGAATGACGATAAGGTCGTCCAAAATGTCCCCCGCTGCCAGTTCCAGTCCCCAGCGCTGAACTGCTTCGCACTCGAAAAGTTCCGTCGTATCATCCGATTGATCAATGGCGGGCTGGCGCGCCGCGGTTATGAGTTTCCGCGCCAGACCAGCAGGAAACCCATATGAGCACTTGGTCCATCATCGATGCCGTCGCGGTCGGTCTGGTGCTGCCTTGGGTCATCGCGACCTATCGGCTGATTGCCGCCTTCAAGCAGGGCGTCGGCAGCGGCCTGGTGAAATGGGCGATCTGGGCGGCGATCTGCGTCCCGGCGATGCTTGTCGTGATGTGGGCGGTCACCAACCTGCGCTAGAGCTTTTCCAGTTCTGATCGAATCAGAACCGGAGCTCTAGATTCTTGTTTGACGCGTTTTCTTCACGCGAACCGGCATCCACTTCGCTCGAAAACGCTCTAGGGAGCCGGGGCGACGTCCCGTGATCAGCCGACGAAGCTTTGATCGGGCCGGTTGATCGACAGCATCATGCCGTTCTTGATCCGGCGCGCGTCCGTCATCGCCCGCTGCACCCCGGGATCGGCAGAATCGGTCGAGAACGTGATCAGGCGATTGCAGTTCGGGCACTGAACCTGCACGCCTTCGCGGATGTTCTTGATCTTCTCGCGGAACGGCGTCTGGCATTTGACGCACATCACCCGGACCTTGTCGGGCATTTTCGGTGCTGCGAGAAGCTTATCCATCTTTCTACTGATGCGTGAGGCCGGTTGAAAAAGAATGAACGTACGGCGCGGCCGACCGTGTCATTGCGGCGCCTTCAGCTCTTTGGAATCCAGCCAACGCTGAATTCGCATCGCTTCTTCGGCGGAACGGATCTTTCCGAGCAGCCCGTCGCGCTCGGCCTGCGAGGTAGGCGCGATACTTTCCCACCAAGAGACGATCATCGCCGAGAGTCGTTGCTTGAGGGATGTCACTTTTTTAAATCGACGACGCATGGACAAAGGCTCCTCGGGTGATGGGCGGGAGCGCAACAGGCGTTCTCAGCATCGATGACTTGCCATTGAAACGGTGCGTCACTGCAGGCAACTTCACACATCCTGGCACAAGGCATTTGATCTTTTGATCCAGAACAAAACAAAAAAGAACATATTGCGAACTGAGAACAAATAGGGTACGTAGATTGTCACTCGGCCACCGGCCGGCGCCGTTTGTCCGCAAGACGAATCCCGTTCATAAGGAGCACGTTGATGGCTGCCCCCACTGCATTGCGTATCGTCGAAGGTTCCTCCATGGACAAAACCAAGGCGCTCTCCGCCGCCCTGTCGCAGATCGAGCGTCAGTTCGGCAAGGGCTCGGTGATGAAGCTCGGCAAGAACGATCGCTCGATGGACATCGAGACGATCTCGTCGGGTTCGCTGGGGCTCGACATCGCGCTGGGCGTCGGCGGTCTGCCGAAAGGCCGTATCGTCGAGATCTACGGACCGGAATCCTCGGGCAAGACCACGCTGGCGCTGCACTGCGTCGCCGAGGCGCAGAAGAAGGGCGGCATCTGCGCCTTCATCGATGCCGAGCACGCGCTCGATCCGGTCTATGCCCGCAAGCTCGGCGTCAATGTCGACGAGCTCCTGATCTCCCAGCCCGACCATGGCGAGCAGGCGCTGGAGATCGCCGATACGCTGGTCCGCTCCGGCGCGATCGACGTGCTGATTGTCGACTCGGTCGCCGCGCTGGTTCCGCGCGCCGAACTCGAAGGCGAGATGGGCGATGCGTTGCCCGGCCTTCAGGCGCGGCTGATGAGCCAGGCGCTGCGCAAGCTCACCGCGTCGATCAACAAGTCCAACACCATGGTTATCTTCATCAATCAGATCCGGATGAAGATCGGCGTGATGTACGGTTCGCCCGAGACCACCACGGGCGGCAACGCGCTGAAATTCTACGCCTCGGTCCGCCTCGACATCCGCCGTATCGGTCAGATCAAGGAGCGCGACGAAGTCGTAGGCAACCAGACCCGCGTCAAGGTCGTCAAAAACAAGCTGGCGCCGCCGTTCAAGCAGGTTGAGTTCGACATCATGTACGGCGAGGGCGTGTCGAAGATGGGCGAGATCCTCGATCTCGGCGTCAAGGCCGGCATCGTCGAGAAGTCGGGCGCCTGGTTCTCGCACGACAGCCAGCGCCTCGGTCAGGGCCGCGAGAACGCCAAGGCGTTCCTGCGCGCCAATCCGGACCTCACCGCCAAGATCGAAGCCTCGATCCGGCAGAATTCCGGCCTGATCGCCGAACAGATTCTCGCTGGCTCGCCCGAGAGCGACGCCGACGGCGAGGAGCCGGTCGACGAATAAGCGCCCACAGCCGAGTGACATCGGCTGCCAGGACCGGCGCTGTCCGGCCCAAGTCTGCATAACGAGCTAAAAGACGGCGAGTGCTGCAATCCCCTGTTGCCGGGGACCCCGCGGCGCTCGCCGCATTCGTTTTGGGATGTACGTCTGAACGATGGCCTACGGCAGTCAGTACTTGCCAAGGTGTCTGTCTACACACTCACGTCATGCGCGGGCTTGACCCGCCTGCGGGGCCGGAGCCCCTTCGGCGCGGCGTAGGCCCGCGCATCCATCGCGCGCGTAGCGCGCTGAGGCAATTTTTTTAATAAGAAGATTGATCGCCGGGTCAAGCCCGGCGACGACGCTGTGATACTAGCTGGGCGCAGCCTCTCAATGGAGGGATAGCACCTACTCCGCCGCGCTCGCGTAGTCCGCGGCCAGAGCGTAGTCTTCGACTGGCGGGCAGGAGCACACCAGATTGCGGTCGCCATAGACGTTGTCGACGCGGCCGACCGGGCACCAGTATTTGTCGGTGCGCGAGTTCGGCGCCGGGAAGCAGCCTTCGGTGCGCGGATAAGGCCGCGTCCATTCCGCGCTGGTGACGTCGTGCACGGTGTGCGGCGCGAAGCGCAGCGGCGAGGCCTCGATCTTGAATCGGCCTTCTTCGACCTGAGCAATCTCGCGGCGGATTGCGATCATGGCCTCGCAGAACCGGTCGATCTCGGCTTTGGATTCCGACTCGGTCGGCTCGATCATCAGCGTTCCCGGCACCGGGAAGCTCATGGTCGGTGCGTGGAAGCCGTAATCGATCAGCCGTTTGGCGATATCGTCGACAGTGACGCCGGTGGTGGTCTTCAGCGGCCGCGGATCGACGATGCATTCGTGCGCCACGCGGCTGCGCTGGTTGCGATACAGCACCGGGAAATGCGGCTGCAGCCTGGCGGCGATGTAGTTGGCGTTCAGGATCGCCATCTCGGTGGCGCGCTTCAGCCCGCTGGCACCCATCAGCAGAATGTAGATGTACGAGATCGTCAGGATCGATGCCGAGCCGTAAGGCGCGGCAGCGACCGTTCCGCCGCCGTGCAACGTTCCGTTGAGCGCCTCGCCCTCGGCCGGATGGCCGGGCAGGAACGGCGCCAGGTGTGCCTTGACGCCGATCGGCCCCATGCCGGGGCCGCCGCCGCCGTGCGGAATGCAGAACGTCTTGTGCAGATTGAGGTGGCTGACGTCGGCGCCGTAATCGCCGGGGCGGGCGAGGCCGACCTGTGCGTTGAGATTGGCGCCGTCGAGATAGACTTGGCCGCCATGGGCGTGGACGATGTCGCAGATCTCGCGGATGTGCTCTTCGAACACGCCGTGGGTCGACGGATAGGTAATCATCACCGCGGCCAGATTGGCCGAGTGCTGCTCCGCCTTGGCGCGCAGATCGTCGACGTCGACGTCGCCATGTGCGTTACAGGCGGTGACGACCACGTCCATGCCGGCCATCGCGGCCGAGGCCGGATTGGTGCCGTGCGCGGAGGAAGGGATCAGACATACCTTGCGGTGCGGCTCGCCGCGGGCGCGGTGATAGCCGCGGATCGCCAGCAGGCCGGCATATTCGCCCTGCGCGCCGGAATTCGGCTGCAGCGACACCGCGTCGTAGCCGGTGATCTCGGCCAGCCAGGCCTCGAGCTTGGCGAACATCGCGTAGTAGCCCGCGGCCTGCGCCTTCGGCACGAACGGATGCAGGCTGCCGAACTCCGGCCAGGTCAGCGGCATCATCTCGGCGGTGGCGTTGAGCTTCATGGTGCAGGAGCCGAGCGGGATCATGGCGCGGTCGAGCGCGAGATCGCGGTCGCTCAGCTTGCGCATGTAGCGCAGCAGCTCGGTCTCCGAGCGATAGTCGTGGAACGCCGGCTGCGTCAGATAATCGCTGCTCCGATGCAGCGCCTCCGGGATGGTGACGAGCGCATCGGTCACTTCGTGTTCAACGTCGGCGTAGTTCAACGTGCCGCCGAACGCGCGCCACAGCCCCTCGACGGTGGCAGGGGTCGTGGTCTCGTCGAGCGAAATGCCGAGCGAACCGGCTCCGATCCGCAGATTGATCTTTTCGGCCTCGGCGCGCGCGATGATCGCATCGCGCTGATCACCGACCGTGACGGTCAGCGTATCGAAATAGGTCTCGTGCGCCGGCGCAAATCCAAGCTTCTTCAGCCCGGCGGCCAGCACCGTGGTGCGCCGGTGCACGCGGCGAGCCATCGCCTTGAGCCCGTCGGGGCCGTGATACACCGCATACATCGCGGCGATCACCGCCAGCAGCACCTGTGCGGTGCAGATGTTCGAGGTCGCCTTTTCGCGGCGAATATGCTGCTCGCGGGTCTGCAGCGCGAGGCGATAGGCCGGCTGGCCGTGGCTGTCGATCGACAGGCCGACGATGCGGCCCGGCAGCGAGCGCTTGAGGCTGTCGCGCACCGACATGAAGGCGGCGTGCGGGCCGCCATAGCCCATCGGCACGCCGAAGCGCTGTGCCGAGCCGATGGCGATATCGGCGCCGAGTTCGCCGGGCGGCGTGATCAGCGTCAGCGCCAGCAGGTCGGCGGCCATCACCGCCAGCCCGCCCTTGTCGTGCACGGCAGCAATCGCGCCGCGCGGATCGGCGAGGCGGCCCGACGAGCCGGGATATTGCAGCAGTGCGCCGAACACGTCGGCGCCGGCGAGTTCGGTGTCCGGATCGCCGACGATGATCTGCCAGCCGAGCGGCTCGGCGCGGGTGCGGAGCACCGCGATGGTCTGCGGATGGGTGTCGCGATCGACGAAGAACGCCTTGGCGGCCTTCGGCGCCGCGCGCTCCGCCAGCGCCATCGCTTCGGCCGCCGCAGTGCCTTCGTCGAGCAAAGACGCGTTGGCGACATCGAGCCCGGTGAGATCGCAGATCATGGTCTGGAAGTTGAACAGCGCTTCCAGCCGGCCCTGGCTGATCTCGGGCTGATAAGGCGTGTAGGCCGTGTACCAGGCGGGATTTTCCAGGATGTTGCGCTGGATCACCGGCGGCAGGATCGTGCCGGAATAGCCTTGGCCGATCAGCGAGGTGAACACGCTGTTGTGCGAGGCGAGTTCGGCCATGTGGGCGAGCGCTTCGCTCTCCGTCAGCGGTTTGCCGAGTTGCAGCGGCTCGCGATGCCGGATCGCGTAAGGCAGCGTCTCGGCCATCAGCTGTTCGAGACTGCCGGCCCCGACGACGCGCAGCATCTCGGCGGTGTCCTGCGGCGACGGCCCGATATGGCGTCGCACGAAGTCCGGGGCGGCGTCGATCTGTCGGCGATGCGGCATGCTGTGGTCCTCGTCGGTTTTCGTCTCGGGTCGTCGTGGCCGGGCTCGTCCCGGACATCCACGTCTTCGTCGTTTCGTCCGCTGCAAACGTGGATGCCCGGCACAAGGCCGGGCATGACGGCTAACTACTTAAGCCGTGTGCGCCTTGTAGGCGGCTTCGTCCATCAGTCCGTCGAGTTCGCTTTTGTCGGCGATCTTCATCTTGAAGAACCATGCCGCGCCGCCGGCGTCGGAATTCACCAGGGCAGGCTCGTCGCCGAGCTTGTCGTTGACTTCCAGCACCTCGCCGGTGATCGGCGCATAGACGTCGGAAGCGGCCTTCACCGACTCGACCACGGCAGCCGCCTCGGCCTTCTTGACGCTACGACCGACCTTCGGCAGTTCGACGAACACGACGTCGCCGAGCTGCTCCTGCGCGTAGTTGGTGATGCCGACGGTGGCGATGTCGCCTTCGATCTTCAGCCATTCGTGATCGGAGGTGTAGAGCGTGGTCATGCTGGGTCCTCAGCGTTTGTAACCGTTGGGAACGAAGGGCATCGCCGCGACGCGCAGCGGCAGGCGCTGGCCGCGAACCTCGGCGAAGACGATGGTGCCGGCCGCGGCCTGCGCCGCCGGCAAATAGCCCATGGCGACCGGCGCATTCAGGCTCGGGCCGAAGCCGCCGGACGTCACCTTGCCAATCGGCTCGGCCGAATCGGTGGACGCGAACAGCAGCGCGTTCTCGCGGACCGGGGCGCGGCCTTCGGGGCGCAGCCCGACGCGCAGTCGCTGCGGGCCGCTGGCGAGCTGGGCCAGGATCGTATCTGCGCCGGCGAAGCCGCCGGGGCGCGCGCCGCCGGTTCGGCGGCTCTTCTGGATCGACCAGGTCAGGTTGCCCTCGACCGGCGTCGTCGTGGTATCGATGTCGTGGCCATAGAGGCAGAGCCCAGCCTCGAGCCGCAGGCTGTCGCGGGCGCCGAGGCCGATCGGCTGCACCTCGGGATTTTCCAGCAGCGCCTTGGCGAACGCCTCGGCCCCGTCGGCCGGCACCGAGATCTCGAAGCCGTCTTCGCCGGTGTAGCCCGAGCGCGAGACGATGCAGCGCAGGCCCATCAGCTCGAGCTCGGCGACGTCCATGAAGCGCAGCTTGCCGACGTCTGCACAAAACTTGGCCAGCGCGGCTTCGGCCTTCGGTCCCTGCAAAGCCAGGAGTGCGCGGTCGGCCAGCACGGTGATGTCACAGACGTCCGACAGATGGGCGCGCAGATGCGCCTCGTCCTCGACCTTGCAGGCGGCGTTGACCACCAGAAACAGCCGGTCGCCGAGGTTGGTGACCATCAGGTCGTCGAGGATGCCACCGGTCTCGTTGGTGAATTGCGCGTAGCGCTGGCGGCCGACCGCCAGTGCTGCGATGTCCTGCGGCACTAGCTTTTCCAGCGCGTGGGCGGCGTCAGTGAGCTTGCCGGATTTCGCCTTGAGCTCGATCTGCCCCATATGCGACACGTCGAACAGGCCGGCGCTCTGCCGCGTGTGGAGATGCTCTTTCAGCACGCCCGGCGGGTATTGCACCGGCATGTCATAGCGGGCGAACGGCACCATCTTGGCGCCAAGCGCCAGATGCAGGTCGTAAAGAGGCGTACGTTTCAGGGCCGATTCGTCACGGGCCAGCATTCCAAGGCTCCCACGGTTCCCGAGACCGATTTCTCGTCACCACTTCGAGCCCCATCTGTCGCTGTGCCTGAGAGTATTATCCCGTCGGCGGAGCCGCGCCGGGGTCACCGGCCGCTCTCTTTCCAGATGTCATCAAGTCGCGCGGTCCGTTTGCCTGAGAGTTTCCGGGGCGGTTGCTCCTTCGGCGCCGGCCCACCTCCATTGAGGAATTGGGGCCGGTCTCTCCCGACGCGACTTAGTCCTAACAGCTAAGACACAAACACGGCTCGAACAAGGCTGTCAACGCGGGGAGCGGAGCTATCAACGGGTCTTCGGTGCCGCCCGGGAGACTGGCAAACAACTGAATCGACGCCCATTTTCTGGACAGAGCCGACCCTCGCGTCTAAAAGGCTGGGCTCCGGCAGTGATGGGGACCGGCGGGGCATTTCGCGGGCATACCGGGCGATTGGACGAACATGAGCGGCGTTAACGACATTCGGTCGACTTTTCTGAACTACTTCGCAAAGAACGCGCACGAGATCGTGTCGTCGTCGCCATTGGTGCCGCGCAACGACCCGACCTTGATGTTCACCAATGCCGGCATGGTGCAGTTCAAGAACGTGTTCACCGGGCTGGAAAAGCGCCCCTATCAGCGCGCCACCACCTCGCAGAAATGCGTGCGCGCCGGCGGCAAGCACAACGACCTCGACAATGTCGGCTACACCGCGCGCCATCTCACCTTCTTCGAGATGCTCGGCAATTTCTCGTTCGGCGATTACTTCAAGGAACGCGCGATCGAGCTCGCCTGGGAGCTGATCACCAAGGATTTCGGCCTGAAGAAGGACAAGCTGCTCGTCACCGTGTACCACACCGACGACGAGGCGGCGTCCTACTGGAAGAAGATCGCCGGCTTCTCCGACGACCGCATCATCCGGATTCCGACTTCCGACAACTTCTGGGCGATGGGCGATACCGGCCCGTGCGGCCCGTGCTCCGAAATCTTCATCGATCGCGGCGAGCATATTTTCGGCGGCCCGCCCGGCTCGCCGGACGAGGACGGCGACCGCTTCCTCGAATTCTGGAACCTGGTGTTCATGCAGTACGACCAGGTGACGAAGGACGAGCGCGTGGCGTTGCCGCGCCCGTCGATCGACACCGGCATGGGCCTCGAGCGCATGGCGTCGATCCTGCAAGGCGTCGACAGCGTGTTCGAGACCGATCTGTTCCGCAGCCTGATCGACGCCACGTCGTCGGCGCTCGGCCGCGGTCCGGGCGCTGACGACGCCGCGTCGTTCCGCGTCATCGCCGATCACTTACGCTCGTCGTCGTTCCTGATCGCCGACGGCGTGCTGCCGTCGAACGAAGGCCGCGGCTACGTGCTGCGCCGGATCATGCGCCGGGCCATGCGCCACGCTCAGCTGCTCGGCGCCAAGGAGCCGCTGATGTGGCGGCTGGTGTGGGCGCTGGTGCGCGAGATGGGCCAGGCCTATCCGGAGCTGGTCCGCGCCGAGGCGATGATCGAGGAGACGCTGCGGCTGGAAGAGACCCGCTTCCGCAAGACGCTGGAGCGCGGCCTCGCGATCCTCGACGACAAGAGCGCGTCGCTCAAGAAGGGCGACATGTTCGACGGCGAGACCGCGTTCACGCTGTACGACACTTACGGCTTCCCGCTCGACCTGACGCAGGACGCGCTGCGCAGCCGCGGCATCGGCGTCGATGTCGCGTCCTTCACCGACGCGATGGACCGCCAGCGCGCCAAGGCGCGCGCGTCGTGGGCGGGCAGCGGCGAGGCGGCGACCGAGACGGTGTGGTTCGGCCTGCGCGAAGCGCACGGCGCGACCGAGTTTCTCGGCTACGACACCGAGACCGCCGAAGGCGTCGTCATGGCGCTGGTCAAGGACGGTGCTGAAGTCGATGTGCTGAAGGCCGGCGACAGCGGCGCGATCGTGACTAATCAGACGCCGTTCTATGCCGAGTCCGGCGGTCAGGTCGGCGACACCGGCGTGCTCAGCGCCGAGGGCGTGCGCTTCGTCGTCACCGACACGCTGAAGAAGGCCGGCGATCTGTTCGTGCACATCGGCAAGGTCGAACAGGGCACGATTGCGCGCGGCGATGCGCTGGCGCTCGATGTCGACCATGCCCGTCGCTCGGCGATCCGCGCCAATCACTCGGCGACGCATCTGCTGCACGAAGCACTGCGCCAGGTGCTCGGCGATCACATCGCCCAGAAGGGCTCGATGGTCGCGCCCGACCGGCTGCGCTTCGACTTCGTGCATCAGAAGCCGATCACCCAGGACGAACTGCGCAAGGTCGAGGACATCGCCAACGACATCGTGCTGGAAAACGACGAGGTCACGACGCGGCTGATGGCGGTCGACGACGCCCGCGAGGCCGGCGCCCGTGCGCTGTTCGGCGAGAAATACGGCGATGAAGTGCGCGTCGTGTCGATGGGCAAGTCGGCGCGCGAGCACGGCTCCAACGCGCTCGGCTGGTCGGTCGAGCTCTGCGGCGGCACGCATGTGAAGCGCACCGGCGATATCGGCCTGGTGTCGATAACCGGCGAGAGCGCGGTCGCCGCCGGCGTCCGCCGCATCGAGGCACTCACCGGGCGCGCGGCGCGGCACAACGCCAATTCGGCGATCAGCACCGCGAAGGCGGCGGCTGCCGAACTACGCACCACGCTCGACGACATGCCGGCGCGTATCACCGCGCTGATGGACGAGCGCAAGAAGCTCGAGCGCGAACTCTCCGACGCGCGCAAGAAGCTGGCGATGGGCGGCGGCTCGTCGGGCGGCGACGGCGCCGCGGATGTGCGTGATGTCGGCGGCATCAAGCTGATGGCGCGCGCCGTGCAGGGCGTCGAGATCAAGGACCTCAAGGGCTTGGTCGATCAGGGCAAGAAGCAGATCGGCTCCGGCGTCATCGCGCTGGTCGCAACCTCCGAAGACGGCAAGGGCTCGATCGTGGTCGGCGTCACGCCGGACCTGACGGCACGGTTCTCGGCGGTCGATCTGGTGCGCAAGGCCTCCGAAGTGCTCGGCGGCAAGGGCGGCGGCGGCAAGCCCGACATGGCCCAGGCCGGCGGCCCCGACGGCTCCAAGGCCGGCGCTGCGCTGGAAGCGATCGCGGCGGCGATCGGCGGCTGAGGTGACAGCTCTGGCGTGGCGGGTCGAACAGGCCTGCCTCAATGCCTGGCCGGCGCTGCGCAGCGCGCAGCACGGCGACTGGCTGCTGCGCTTCGGCGACGGCCTGTCGCGGCGGAGTAATTCGGTCAATCCGCTGCATGACCGCGCGGGCACGATCGCTGCCGATCTTGATTACTTCAGCAAGCTCTATGGCGATCTCGGCTATCCGCTCATCGTGCGGGTGCCGACGCTGCTCACCGGCGTCGATCAGCTCAATCGCGAACTCGATCAGCACGGGTTCAACGTCGAGGGAGAGACCTGCACGTTGTTGCGGGAGCTCGGGAATGAGTCCTTCGCCACCGACTCCAATGCGACGATCGCTCCCGAGGCCGACGCAGAGTGGCTGTCAGCGATTGCCCGCCTGCAGGCGCAGTCGCCGTCGCATGCCGCGATCTACGCCCGCGTCGTCGATGCCATCGCGCTGCCGACCGGCTTCGTCGCGCTGCGCCGCGACGGCGTCATCGTCGCCACCGCCTACGGCGTGGTGTCCGGCGATCTCCTGGTAGTCGAGTCGGTCGTAGTCGACGCGGCGCTACGCGGCCAGGGCCTCGGCCGCCGCTTGATGCAGGCGCTGTTCGGCTGGGGGCTGAGCAAAGGCGCCCAAGCCGTGTGTTTGCAGGTCGTTGCCGACAACACCGCCGGCCGCGCGCTGTATGCGAGTCTCGGCTTCGACCGGGAACTCTACCGCTATTCCTATCGGCGGGCGGAGACGAAGTAACAACATCGCCCCGTCATTCCGGGGCGCTCGTGCAGCGAGCGAGCCCGGAATCCATACGCCGCAACCTGGTGTTTATGTACGGAATAATTCCCATTCGTTGCCACGAACACAGGGGTTATGAATTCCGGGCTCGCGCTGCGCGCGCCCCGGAATGACGAGAGGAGGGGGCGGACCTTCGTTGTAAGAAATCCGCGTGTTCCGCTCCTACACAGCAGCGCTCGCAACCGGCATCTCGATGGTCTGCGGCGGTGGCTCGATGCCGGCTTCCTCGACGCA
>NZ_BADD01000037.1 GCF_000333455.1 Rhodopseudomonas sp. B29 | reverse complement strand
TTCCGCGTCAAATACGAGCCGACAAATCCGGCCGCCGACGCCAGCGGCAACGTCAAGTATCCCAACGTCAATCCGCTGGTCGAAATGACCGACATGCGCGACGCGCAGCGGTCCTACGAGGCAAACCTCAACGTCATCAGCGCGACGCGCCGCATGATCCAGCGCACGCTCGACATCCTCAAATCATGACTGCCGACTGAGCCAGGAAGGACCCGATGGCATCCCCGATCTCCGCAGCTAATGCCTATGCGAGCCTCGCCCGCCTGACCAGCGCCAAGGGCGCCGGCCAGCCGTCGGAAGACGGTCCCTCGTTCGGATCGCTGGTCAAGGACGCGATGAGCAGCGTCCTCGACGCCGGCCGCAAGTCCGACGCGCAGACCGTCGCCATGGCGAACGGCAAGTCCAACGTCATGGACGTGGTCACCGCGGTTGCCGAAACCGACGTCGCCGTGTCGACGCTGGTGTCGGTCCGCGACCGGGTGATCCAGTCCTACGAAGACATCATGAAGATGACGATCTAAGTCTGTGCCTCGTTCGCAAACATCCGTCATTGCGAGCGAAGCGAAGCAATCCAGCGCAGTGCACGGAGTTGGATTGCTTCGTCGCTTCGCTCCTCGCAATGACAAAATACCAAGGACTTCATCCATGACCGGCCCCGAGACCCTCGACGTCGCCCGCGACGCGATCTGGACCATCGTCATCGTCTCGGCGCCCTTGATGGTGGTCGGCCTGGTGGTCGGTGTGGCGGTGTCGCTGGTGCAGGCGCTGACCCAGATCCAGGAACAGACGCTGGTGTTCGTGCCGAAGATCATCGCGATCTTTATCACCCTAGTGTTGGCACTGCCGTTCATGGCCGATGCGTTGCATGCCGAGATGCTGCGGATCTCGTCGCGAATCATCGGCGGCTGACGCATGATCGGAGGCCGCGCTGGTTCGCTGCACGCACCCTCGGGGGCGAGCGGCGCCGTCTGCGCGGGGATCGCCGTCCGCCGTCCCGAGGCTGTTTCCGATGCGCATCGACCTGTCGTTCCTGCCCGCGCTCGCCGCAGCCTTCATGCTGGTGTTCGCGCGCGTCGGCGCGATGGTGATGTTGATGCCGTCGCTCGGCGAGACCAACATCCCGATGCGTATCAAGCTGGCGATCGCCTTGATGCTCGCGCTGATCATTCTGCCGATGCACCGCGACGCCTATCACGTCGACATGACGTCGCTGGCGCCGCTGCTGGTGCTGATGCTTCAGGAGATCTTCGTCGGCATCGTGCTCGGCGCCACGGCCCGCGTGACGCTGTCGGCGTTGCAGGTCGCGGGCTCGGTGATCGCCCAGCAACTCGGTCTCGGCTTCGTCACCGCGGTCGATCCGACGCAGGGTCAGCAGGGCCTGCTGATCGGCAATTTTCTGACGCTGCTCGGGGTCACGCTGTTTGTTCGCACCGACGCCCACTACTTGGTGATC
>NZ_BADD01000038.1 GCF_000333455.1 Rhodopseudomonas sp. B29 | reverse complement strand
GTCGCCTTGGTCAGCAGCATGGCGAAGCGATCGCGGAAGGCGGCGCGGATGACCGGGTCCGCCGCCATCGCGGCGAGATCGTCGAGCGCCAGCTTGTCGTTGAGCAGCTTGCAGCCGTCCGGATCGAGGATCGCCAGTGCCGAGACGTTGTCGCGGTCGAGGCCGGCGATCACCACGTCGCGGACCAGCGGCGCGCACGCGGCGATGAAGGCGGCACGCAGCGGACCGACACTGACCCAGGTGCCGGACGCCAGCTTGAAGTCCTCGGAGATGCGACCGTCGAAATCGAAGCCGCGCGAGAGATCGTTGGCATCGACCGGCTTCAGCGCGTCATTGAGCTTGTAGAAGCCCTCGTCGTCGAATGCCTTCTCGGTGAGGTCCGGCGCGCGCCAATAGCCGGGCGTGATATTCGGTCCCTTGGCGCGGACTTCGAGCTTGCCGTTGTTCGGCACCAGCTTGGCTTCGTTGCCCGGCACCGGCAGACCGACATGGCCGGAGCGGCTGGTCTGCGGCGTCACCGACATGAAGAACGGCGCAGTCTCGGTGGCCCCTAAGCCGGTCAGCATCGGCACACGGACGCCGGTCTCCTGCACCGCGACTTCGTCGAGCCCGCCCCAGACATGGGCCGCGAGGCTGGCGCCGGAGAAGAACATCGCGTGCAGACGGCTGAAGAACAATTTGCGGAGTTGCGCGTCCTCGCGCAGCACAGGCAGCAGCGACTCGTAGCCCTTGGGCACGTTGAAGTACACGGTCGGCGCGATCTCGCGCAGATTGCGGATTGTCGCGGCGATGCCGGCCGGCGTCGGCTTGCCGTCGTCGATATACATCGAGCCGCCGTTGAACAGCGTCAGCCCGATGTTGTGATTGCCGCCGAAGGTGTGATTCCACGGCAGCCAATCGACGATCACCGGTGGCTCGTCCTTGAGGAACGCCATCGCCTCGCGGATCATCACCTGATTGGCACAGATCATGCGCTGCGTGTTGATCACCGCCTTGGGATTGCCGGTCGAACCCGACGTCAGCAGGAACTTGGCGATGGTGTCGTGACCGACCGCCTCGTGCTTGGTTTCGAGGTCCGGATGCTCCGGCGTCGCCAAGAGGTCGGCCAAGGGCGTCACCTTGCGGCCCTCGACCGTGCCGCGCGTCGCGGCGATCTCGACATCGGCCGGCACGGTGGCGAGGATCGCCGGCGCGAACGCGGTGACGTCTTCGGCGAAGAT
>NZ_BADD01000040.1 GCF_000333455.1 Rhodopseudomonas sp. B29 | reverse complement strand
CAGCACGTAGATCGAGCCCAGCATCACGCCGTTGATGATTTGTTGCGCGATCATGCGCGATCTCCGCGGTGGGATGTGAGAACGAAGCTGGTGGAGGCGATCGACATCGAGAGCCTTAGGCCGGATCGAAATAATGCAGTTCGAACAACACGCAGCCGTTCTCGGATTTGAACGGACCGTGGAAGGCGCCGGGCGGCCGGCACGCATAGGTGAAAGGCTTGAAGCTCTCGCCGCCATTGCCCTGCTCGTCGTTGCCGACGGTGAGATCGCCCGATACCAGGAACACTTCTTCCCAGTACTCGTGGACGAACGGCTTGGTGGTGAACTCGCCGGGCTCGAAGCGCAGCAGGCGACTGCGCGAGCCGCGGCGGTTTTCCTCGTCGAGCGCGCCCGACAGGATCTTTTGCTGGATGCCCTTGGGATAGCCGGCGGGCACTTCCCAGCCGGTCGACATGTCGACCGCGCGGAATTCGTCGTGAATCTTGTTGATCGCCATTTCTTGTTTTCTCCTTGGGATCAGGCGGCCTGCGAGGTGTGAATCTCGTCGGCGAGGTCGTAGCTGGACAGCATGGCGTCGAGCAGCGCGCGCGAGGCCTCCCAGTCGTAGGTGCGGAACGAGTGGTTCTTGGTGACGAACGTCGCGCCGGCGTAGAACATCTCGTACTGCTGATGACGCGAAGCAAATTCCGAGCCGACCGCGTCCCAGGCCAACTTGTAGAACTTGACCTTGTCGAGCGCGCCGGCCGCCGGCGACTGCTGGGTCTTCTCGATCAAAGCGGCGACGTCCGGATTGGCGAGGTCCTGCACCGAGGACGGCAACATGATCATGCCGCCGCCGGCCAGCTCGCGCAGCGTGTTCAGCACTTTGGCGTAGAGCTGCTGGGTCAGGGTCTGGGCGGCGTACAGCGTGTGGCGATCCGGCACGTAGTATTTGCCGTAGTGCGTGCCCTTGATTTCCATCGCCGCGACGAAGGCGTCGACCATTCCGCCCTCGGCGGCGAGCTGGCCGAGCATCTCGCGGACTTGCGGGAAGCCGAGGATGCCGTTGGTCTCGGCGATCCGCCGCGCCACGCCGATCAGGAAGCGCAACTTGACCGAGAGCCGGACCATCGCCTGATAGTTCTGGTAGACGTGCGCCGGCGTCGCGTGGAACTGCTTCTGGCACATCTCGATGTTCTTGTTGATGAACACCCGATCCCACGGCACCTTGACGTCGTCGAAATACAAAACCGCATCGTTCTCGTCGAAGCGGCTCGACAGCGGATAGTCGAACACATTCGGCGCCGACGCCTCGTAGGACTTGCGCGACAGGATCTGCAGCCCCTTGGTGTTCATCGGGATGGCAAAGGACAACGCGTAAATGTCGTCGCCCGGCTGCAGCGGCTGGATGCAGGTGACGAACACTTCGTCCGCCATGATGCCGCCGGTCGCCAGCATCTTGGCGCCGCGCACCGTGATGCCCTCGGCATCCTGATCGACCACGCCGGTGGTCAGGAAGGCGTCCTTCTGCTGGGCGGCGCTCTTGGAGCGATCGGCCTGCGGATTGATGATCACGTAAGTCAGATACAGATCGCGGTCGCGCGCATAGGCGTAGTAATCGGCCAGCGCCTTGGCGCGGTCCTTGTCGTAGGCCTCGAACTGATCGAGCCCCATATACATGCCGGCGATGCAGGACGCGACGTGATCGGGCGCGCGGCCGAGGAAGCCGCCGTGCAGCCCGCCCCAGGCCTCCAGCGCGGTGCGGCGCTGGCGCAACTCATCAAAGCTTTCCGGCAATTGCCAGATGCGGTTGGCACGGCCGCCGCTCGGCGTCGCGAACGTCATCAGCTCGCGGTTGGCTGGATCGGAGGCGAAGTCGAACAGCTTGCCGACCGACTGGATGGCGCGGCGAAAAGCCGGATGCCGCGTCGTGTCCTCGACCTTGCGGCCGTCGATGATCACATTGCGACCGTCGCGCAGACCGGCGATGTGTTGTTGTCCTGTTTTCATCAGCGTTGTTTCCTCTGATTGGCCTGGCCGGTCGGTATCGCTCAGTAGTGAATCGGCAGCGGCCACATCGGCTCGCTGGCGGCCTCGCGGCGCAGGCTTTGATACTTTCCGCGGAAGAACAGCAGCGGCCCGTCGTCGTCTCGCGCGCTGAAGCGCACGACGCGGCCGACGAAAATGACGTGGTCACCACCGTCGTATTGGGCGTATGGCGCGCATTCGAAATGCGCCAAGGCACCAGCCAGCAGCGGCGCTTCGGCGTGGCCGATCGAGTGCGCCACGTCGGCCCATTTGTCGGTCGAGGCCTTGGCGAACTGATTGGAGAGCTGCTCCTGGCCGCGGCTCAGGATATTGACCGCGTAACCTTCGGCCGCCTGCATCGCCGGCAGGCTGAGCGCGCGGCGATCGACGCTGAACAGCACCAGTGGCGGATCGAGCGACACCGAGTTGAACGAACTCATCGTCATGCCGATCGGCGCGCCGGCCTCTCCGCGGGGCGGTGATCACGGCAACGCCGGTCGCGAATTGCGACAGTGCCGACCGAAATTCCCGGTGCCCTTGCGTCACGCCGCTCATGCCGTTTCGAACCGCTCCAACTAGCTTTGATCCAAAGCTATTAGACAAAGGTAGTCAAGCGCGATTGCGAGGCGTTCGCTGAGAAAAGATGCGGCAATGCAGCACGGAAATTGGGCAAATGCCTGCTGCCGTGCGCGAGTGCACGCGGCCGAGCGATCAATTCAGAACGGCTTTAACGCCAGCCACACGAACCATCCGCCGTCATGGCCGGGCTTGTCCCGGCCATCCACGTCCTTTTCGCGGCAACTCAGCAAGTTCGTGGATGGCCGGGACAAGCCCGGCCATGACGTGTGGAGAAATTGTGCCGCGTAAAGAAGTAGTCAGCGTCGCCGAGCGGCCTTGCGGGCGGGCTCGGCGGCGCGCGGTGCTGCGGGCGCGGAGAGAAACCCCATCAGCGACACCGCTTTGTCGCCGCAGGCGACGAGGCGCGCCATCATCGAGGCAAGCTGACGAAATTCGGATGCGCTGAGACAATCGAACAGCGCATCATTGACCGGCGCCTGGACCTCGACGAGCTGCGCCAGCAGTTTCTCGGCCTTCGGCGTCACCGTCAGCAAGACGCGGCGGCGATCTTCCTGATTGGCGCGCTTGTGCAACAGGCCGGCCTTGACCAGCTTCGACACCTCGATGGTGACGAAGGCGCCTGACAGATGCAGATGCTCGGCAATGCGGCTGACGCCGACGCCCTCGCTGCCCTGCAGATGCGCCACCGAAATCAGCGTGGTATAGGCGATGCCTGAAATTCCGAGCCGATCGCCGAAGCCGGCGCGGCACTGATCGACCCGCGCGCTGAAGGCGAGAAAATCGTGGATGAAGGTCCGGAACATCTGATCGTCGCCGCCGGGCATCAGTTCGCTTTTGGTGACAGTGGGACGGCGCAAAGGGTTCGGCTCTCGCTTGATCTATCGTCCGCTTCGCCGGACGCTGATGTAGTTGTGGTCCAGGATGGCGGGTTTGTACAGATACCTATCCGCGCCGCAGAACTGCATGGCCGCGACCGTTCATCGTCACCTCCCCGTCGGCGCATCGACCTGCTATAGCGTTCGCAACACAGAGCGCCCCGGAGGACGACGATGCAGATCGAGGCGACGGCGATCCCGGCCCAATCTGCAGAACCGGTTGCGCAGCCGGCAACCACGACGCGCAATGGGGGCATCGACGCGCTGCGGGCGGTGATGACGCTGCTGGTGCTGTTTCATCACACGGCGATCACCTACGGGGCCTCGGGCGGGTGGTTCTATCACGAACTGCCGGCGGGCAGTTCGCCGAGCGCCAGGCTGCTGACCTTGTTCGTCGCTACCAACCAGGCCTACTTCATGGGCCTGTTCTTTTTGCTGGCGGGTTACTTCACGCCCGGCGCCATCCGCGCCAAAGGCCCCCTGCTTTACATCCGCGATCGCGCCCTCCGGCTGGGATTGCCGCTGCTGGCGTTCGGCCTCGTGCTCGGGCCGTTCACAGAGGCGATGGCGCTCGCTGTGCAAGGCCGGCCGTTCACGCCGACGCTGCTGGCGATCTGGCATCGCGGTTATTTCATCGAGGGGCCACTATGGTTCGCCGAAGCGCTGCTGATCTTCGGAGTAGCGGCGCTCGTGTGGTTCGTTGTGTCCGATCGATTGTCGCCGGCTGCGGCGGGTAACCGGCGCGAGGCGCCCTTCCCCTCCAATGCAACGATTGCCGCTGCCGCTCTGCTGACAGCCGCGGCGGCGTTCGTGGTCCGCTTTTGGTGGCCGGTGGGCGCGAGCTGGCATGGGCTGCAGTTCGGCTACTTCCCCGGCTATGTCGTGCTGTTCGTGGCCGGCTGCGCCGCCGCCGCGCCGCGCTGGCTCGAACGCGTGCCGCCGCACACGGCACGGCTGTGGCTGATCATCGCGCTGACCTGCTACTGGGTGCTGCCTGCCGTATCGCTGCTGGCGCCCGCCGTTCCGGCACTGCGCGGCACCTCGGATGGCGGCTGGACATGGCCGGCGCTGATCTATGCGGCCTGGGAGCCGGCGGTGGCGTGCGGCCTGATCCTGGCGCTGCTCGTTGCGTTCCAGCGCCGCTTCACGCAGCTCACACCGGTCTGGCGGCGGCTGTCGGAGCGGGCCTATGCGATCTACATCATCCACCCGCCGGTGTTGGTCGCGCTGGCGCTCGCCTGGCGCAGCGTCGCGGCGCCGGCGGTGGTGAAATTCGCCGTCACCGGCGCGGCGACTTGCCTGGCTTGCTATCTGCTGGCCGGGCTGCTGCTGCGGGTCCCGGGGGCGCGGCGCGTTCTTTGAGCGGTCGCGGCCGAGGCGACGCCGCATCTTGAAATATGCCGCGGTCCGTGGTCTCACACCTCGTGTCCTGCAGCGCGGCGGCGCGGCTTCAACCGGCAGATCCAGCACGATGGCGCGTCGATTTTCCGCTCCCTATCAGATGGAGCCCGTCTCGCGCCTCGCCTCCTGGGCCCGCGCGATGGCGATCTTCTCGGCCGTGGCCAGCCTGGTGTCGCTGGCGGTGATGCGATTCGGCTTCCTCGAGGTCCGGCCGGCGATGGCGACGCTGGTCGCTTCGCTCGGCTGCGCCGTGCTGTCGATCCTGCTGGCGCTCGCCGGCTTTGCGGCGATCTGGCAGAACGGCTCGCGCGGCATGGCGCGCATCCTGCTGGCACTGCTGATCGACGCGCTGATCCTCGCCTACCCGGCCTATGCGGCCTGGCAATATCGCACCCTGCCGGCGATCTACGACATCACCACCGACGCGATCGACCCGCCGAAATTCGAGACCCTGGCAAGGCTGCGCGGCGCCGACGGCGCCAACCCCGCGGTCTATGCCGGCCTGTATTCGGCCGAACGCCAGCGTACCGCCTATCCGAACATCGACACCATCCAGCTCGACGTGTCGGCGCCACGCGCCTACGACCTCGCGCTGCATCTGATCAACCGCCGCAAATGGCGCGTGGTCGACGAGCGGCCGCCGCAGCCGCCGAAGCGCGAAGGCCATATCGAGGCGGTGGCGCGGACGCTGGTGCTCGGCCTGCCCGAGGACGTCACCGTCCGCGTGCTGCCCGACGGCGACGGCAGCCGCGTCGATATCCGTTCGGCCTCGCGCTATTTCGAAGGCGACCTCGGCAGCAACGCCGCCCGTATCGCCAAATTCACCGACGACCTCAATGACGCAGCCGAAAACGCCCCCGCCCCCAAGCCCGAGGCGCCGGCCAAGGCACCAGCGAAGGGCAAGGCGGCGGCGAAGAAGAAGGGCGAGTAGTGTAGACTCGCCGCTCGGCACAGACATCGCCCCATGCAGGGCGCGCCCCCTCTCCCGCTTGCGGGAGAGGGTTGGGGTGAGGGCGACGCGAGCACGGACTCAGCAAGCGTGGAGCGGAGTGCCCTCACCCGTCCCGGCTTCGCTGCGCTACGCCAGGCCGACCTCTCCCGCAGGCGGGAGAGGTTACGCTGGGCCGGCGGCGCTGCTGTACGAAACTAACCAGCGAGCAATTAGCTCGTAGCGCGTAGGATGGGTTGAGCGCAGCGAAACCCATCACACTATGACTGACCTCGTCATTGCGAGCGCAGCGAAGCAATCCAGCTCCGTGCACCGGACTGGATTGCTTCGTCGCTTCGCTCCTCGCAATGACGAGTCTTGAGAGCTTACTTCGCCAGCCTGTATCGGCCGCTGATCGACGGGTCGCCGTCCGTCGTCACGACGCCGCGGACCACCAGGTCCTCCAGATGCGCCAGGACCGAGTAGCCGGCCGCCGTCGTCAGCCGTGGGTCGATGCCGATGTAGATGGCGCGGACCATGGTGGGGATGTCGGTCTCGCCTTTGGCGAGACGGTGCAGGATCGACGCTTCGCGGGCCTCGCGATGGCGCTTGAGGAAGCGCGAGTAGCGAGGGCCTTCGAGGATCTCGGCGCCGTGTCCGGATAGATAGAGCTGCTCATCGCGGGCGATCAGCCGATCGAGCGAATTCATGTAGTCGACCATCGACCCGTCCGGCGGCGCGACGATCGAAGTCGACCAGCCCATGACGTGATCGCCGACGAAGATCGCGTCGCGGTCCTTCCAGGCGAACGCCATGTGATTGGCGCAGTGACCGGGCGTCGCCACCGCCTCGAGCCGCCAGCCGTCTCCCTCGATCATTTCGCCGTCGCGGAGCTGCACGTCCGGGCGAAACGCGCGGTCGGCGCCAGACTCGGTCGAGACCTTCTCGCTCTCGAAATACGGCCGCGAGGCGCGGTGCGGGCCTTCGGCATAGACGGTGGCGCCGGTGGCCTGCTTAATACGCGGCACGCCGGGCGAATGGTCTTTGTGCGTGTGGGTGACGAGGATGTGCGTCACCGTCTCGCCCTTCACCGCATCGAGCAGCGTCTGGGCGTGGGCTTCGTCGACGGGGCCGGGATCGATGATCGCGACCTTGCCGGTGCCGACGATGTAGCTGACGGTGCCGGTGAAGGTGAACGGCGAGGCATTCCCGCAGAGCACGCGGCGCAGGCCAGGACGCACCTGTTCGACGACGCCGGGCTTTAGCGGAAAATCGCGATTGAACGGGACGTCATCGGCGGGTGCGCTGTCCTTGGCGTCGCTCATGCGTTTCCGATCTTGTTGTTGTTAGTTGTGAGATCGGGGCGCAGAGGCGCCCCGATCCATGAGCCGTCATCCTGAGGTGCTCGCCCGCCAGGGCGAGCCTCGAAGGATGCGGACACTAGTGCCTGCGGCCCATCCTTCGAGGCCGCCGCTGCGCGGCGGCACCTCAGGATGACGCTGCATGTGTGACTTACCCGAACGCCTGAATACCCGTGATCGCACGGCCGAGGATCAGCGCATGCACGTCGTGGGTGCCTTCGTAGGTGTTCACCGTCTCGAGGTTCTGGGCGTGGCGCATCACGTGGTACTCGATCTGAATGCCGTTGCCGCCGTGCATGTCGCGGGCCATGCGGGCGATGTCGAGGGCCTTGCCGCAGTTGTTGCGCTTGACGATGGAGATCATCTCCGGCGCCATCTTGCCTTCGTCCATCAGACGGCCGACGCGCAAGCTGGCCTGCAGGCCGAGCGCGATCTCGGTCTCCATGTCGGCAAGCTTCTTCTGCACCAGCTGGGTGGCGGCGAGCGGACGGTTGAACTGCTTGCGGTCGAGCGTGTACTGCCGGGCGCGGTGCATGCAGTCCTCGGCGGCACCCATCGCGCCCCAGGAAATGCCGTAGCGGGCGCGGTTGAGGCAGCCGAACGGCCCCTTGAGGCCGGAGACGTTGGGCAGCAGGTTTTCTTCCGGCACCACGACGCCGTCCATCACGATCTCGCCGGTGATCGAGGCGCGCAAGCTGAGCTTGCCGCCGATCTTCGGGGCCGACAGGCCCTTCATGCCCTTCTCGAGAATGAAACCGCGGATCTGATTGTCGTGCGCGGCCGACTTGGCCCAGACCACGAACACGTCGGCGATCGGCGCGTTGGAGATCCACATCTTCGAGCCGGACAGGCGATAACCGTCCGAGACCTTCTCGGCCTTAGTCTTCATGCCGCCCGGATCGGAGCCGGCGTCCGGCTCGGTGAGGCCGAAGCAGCCGACCCACTCGCCCGAGGCCAGCTTGGGCAGATACTTCTTGCGCTGGGTCTCGTCGCCGTAAGCGTAGATCGGATACATCACCAGCGACGACTGCACCGAGTTCATCGAGCGATAGCCGCTGTCGACGCGCTCGATCTCGCGTGCCACCAGGCCGTAAGCCACGTAGCTGGCATTGGCGCAGCCGTAGTCTTCCGGCAGCGTGATGCCGATCAGGCCGAGCGAGCCCATCTCGTTGAAGATCTCGCGATCGGTCTTCTCTTCGAGATACGCCTGGCTGACGCGCGGCAGCAGCTTGTCCTGCGCGTAAGCCCGCGCCGTATCGCGGATCATGCGCTCGTCTTCGGTGAGCTGATCTTCCAGCAACAAGGGATCGTCCCATTTGAAGACGGCCGGCGACGGCTTGTCCTTGGTTTGCGCACGCACGCTCATCGATGATCCTTTCAAGACGTTGCCGCGCAGAGCGACGAAGGAGGGAGGGTAAGACCTGGTTCAGGAGCCTTCAAGGTGCTCGTTGCCGACGATCTCGATGCCGAAACCGGACAGGCCCTTGTAGTCGAGCTGCGAGGAGGTGAGATGGCGGATCGAGGAGACGCCGAGATCGCGCAGGATTTGAGCGCCGACGCCGATCTCGCGCCATTGCCGGTGCCGATCGGCCTCGGCGGTCTTCTGCTCGTCGATCGGCGCCACAGGCACGCCGGCCGCGCCGTCGCGCAGATAGATCAGCACGCCGGAACCGTTGCGCTTGAAGTGCTGCAGCACCGAATCCATACGCCGCGGTCCGGTGAACATGTCTTTAACGATATTCGGCTTGTGGAACCGCGTCAGCACATTCTTGCCGTCACCAATGCCGTTGTAGACGCAGGCGACGTGGGCGATCTCGTCGAACGGCGAGCGATAGGCGTAGCCCTGCATCGGACCGATCGGGCTTTCCATCGGAAACATGGCGACGCGCTCGATCAGCTTCTCGCGCGCCTGACGATGCGCGATCATGTCGGCGATGGTGACGATCTTGAGGTTGTGCTTGCGCGCAAACTCCGTCACCTGCGCGCCCTTGGTGACAGTGCCGTCGTCGTTCATCAGTTCGCTGATGACGCCGACCGGCGGCAGGCCGGCGAGCTTGCACAGATCGACCGCAGCCTCGGTGTGACCGGAGCGCAGCAGCACGCCGCCCTCGCGCGCGATCAGCGGAAAGATATGGCCCGGCCGGGCGAAATCGGCGGCGCCGACATTGGGATTGGCCAGCGCGCGGCAGCACGAGGCGCGCTCTTCGGCCGAGATGCCCGTGCCGTTGTCGGGCTTGTAGTCGATCGAAACGGTGAAGGCGGTGGTGTGATTGCTGTCGTTCATCGCCACCATCGGATCGAGCCGCAGCCGCCGTGCGTCCGCAAGCGTGATCGGCGCGCAGACGATGCCGGAGGTGTGGCGGATGATGAACGCCATTTTCTCCGCCGTGCAGAACGAGGCTGCTACGACGAGATCGCCCTCGCCCTCGCGATCGTCGTCGTCGGTGACGACGACGATTTCGCCGGCGGCGAAAGCTTGCAGAACGTCCTGGATCGAATGCGCCATTGATCGGGTCTCACGGATACGGGCCGATCATATGACGCAGCCCGCGAGGCGGTGCAAGCCGGGCCGGAACAGAGGGCCATGCGGTCCGCTGTGCGAAATGGGACTGCCTCTATCGCTGCGGAACGGTCCGGGTGGGGCGGCACGCCGCCGTCATTGCGAGCGAAGCGAAGCAATCCAGCTCGGTGCACCAAGCTGGATTGCTTCGTCGCTTCGCTCCTCGCAATGACGGAAAATAGGCCTTCTGGGTCCCCTCACCGCCGGGGCCTATCGTACTACTCGCTCTTGATCCCCGCCGAGGCGATGACTTCGCCCCACTTCTTGTTTTCGCTTCGGATGAAGTCGCCGAACTCCGCCGCTGTCGTCGGCGACGGGGCGGCGCCGAGCACGCGGATTTTCTCGACCGCTGCGGGATCGCGCAGCGCCTTGACGAAGGCGGCGTTGAGCTTGGCAATGATATCGGGCGGCGTCGCGGCCGGCGCCACCAGGCCGAACCAGCCGACGGAATCGAAGTCCTTGAGGCCCTGCTCGGCCAGCGTCGACACATTGGGCAGAAAATCGACGCGCTGCGCCGCGCTGACGCCGAGTGGCACAAGGCGCCCGTCACGGATCAATTCCTGCGAGGCGGGAATATCCAAAACCGCAAGCGGAATGTGCCCGGCGACGGCGTCGGTTGCAGCCGGCGCCGTGCCGCGATAGGCGATGAGCTGCAGATCGATGCCGGCCTTCTGCTCGAGCAGCGCCGCGGTCAAATGCATCGCCGTGCCGTTGCCACCATGGCCCAGCGCCAGCGCGCCCGGCTTGGCCTTGGCGGCGGCGATCATCTCGGTCAGCGTCGGCAGCTTTGCCTGCGGCGAAGCCACCACCACGAACGGAATCTTCGCCAGCAGCGTGACCGGCGCCAGATCCTTGAGCGGATCGAAATTCATCGCCGACGGATTGAGATGCGGATTGACGGTGAGCACGCCGGCAGCGGCAACACCGAGCGTGTAGCCGTCGGGCTGCGACTGCACCACCGCGCCGATGCCGATATTGCCGCCGGCGCCGCCGCGATTTTCGATCACCAGCGGCTGGCCGAGCTCCTCGGCGAGCTTCGGCTGCAGCGCGCGGATCAGAATATCGGTGCTGCCGCCGGGCGGAAACGTCACGATGATCTTGATCGGCTTGTCCGGGTAGGCTTGAGCAGCGGCGGGCAGCAGCAGCGTGGCGATCAGCAGCGCCGGCAGCGCAAATAAGTTTAGGCCGCGCGGAGCGCGGCGCCAAGACCGAAGCATCGATGTCCTCCCCGGAAGATTTTGTTCATTATGTCCGGGGACACTCCTGCGATACCGCCGCGGAAGTCAAGTGGCCGTGAGGTCGCGACGGGCGCGACGGGCGCGACGGGCGCGAGCTAACGTAAGAGCCAAACAGAAAGACCCTCGTCATGCCCGCGCTTGTCGCGGGCATCCACGTCTTACGGCGGGAGCGGCGTTGAAAGACGTGGATGGCCGGGACGAGCCCGGCCATGACGGTGGAGAGGTCGGAACTAAGCGGCTACACCGCCGCAGCAGCAGCCTTCTTTTTGGCGAACTGATCGTAGGCCTCGACGGCTTGCGCCGCGTACATCACGCTGGGGCCGGCGCCCATGTAGATCGCCATGCCCATCGTCTCCATGATCTCGTCGCGCGTTGCGCCCTGCTTCACTGCCGCCTCGGCGTGGAAGCCGATGCAGCCGTCGCAGCGGGTGGCGACCGAGATGGCGAGCGCGATCAGCTCCTTGGTCTTGGTGTCGAGCGCGTTGGCTTTCAGCGCCGCCTGGGCGATCGCCGAAAAGCCCTTCATCACGTCGGGAGCGCCGGTGCGCACTTCGCGCAGCGCCACCGACAGCTCGCCCGTCATGTCGATCCAGTTCTTGTGCATGGGTCACCTAAAAAGAAAGAGAGCCTCCCGGGCGCGGTTGGGGGCCGCTCCCGGGAGTTCCGCAAGGCGTGAGACGATTCGGCTCGCGCCTCAACCCTGTTTGACCGGGCAGGTACGGATACCGAACAGCGTGTAGGCCGGGCAGAAGCCGACCGCGGCGGTGAGCAGCGGCACGACGCCGATCCAGGCCCAGATCGGGCCGCCGGTCAGCGCCCAATAGATCAGGCCGATGCCGACAATGGCGCGCAGCAGACGATCGATCATTCCAACATTGGCGGACATTGTGTTTTCCCCTCGCTTGGTTGAGTGACGCTGCTGATCTAAGGCGGGAGGCGCCAAGCGGTCTGTGACGAAGTCACCCCGCTTGGAAAAATCAGCGACCGGCAGCCTCGCGCAGCGGAGCCTCGCGGCGCAGTTCGACCCGGCCGCGGCCGAGGCTGACCCAGCCGCGGCGCTCGAAGGTCTTGAGGTGGCGGCTGACGACCTCGCGGGCGCTGCCGATCTCGGCGGCGAGCTGCTGATGGGTGATCGAGACTTCGCGATCCTGGCCGGCCAGCGTCAGCAGCCGCGCCGCCAGCCGCTGCTCGATCGACGCGAACGCGACGTTCTGGATCACCGTCATCAGATCGGCCATCCGCGCCGCCTGGGCGCCGAACACGAAGCTGCGGAACGCGGCCGAGCGCGCCATCAGATCATTGAAGGTCGAAGCCGGCAGCGCCATCGCCTGCACCGCCGTTTCGGTGACCGCAAAGGCGCTGTAGGTGTCGGAGGCGAGCAGCGCCAGCGTGGTCAGGATGCAGATGCTGCCGGGGCCGAGGCGATACAGCACGATCTCGTTGCCGTCGGCATCGAGCTGATACACCCGGACCGCGCCGCTGATCACCAGGATGAATGCGTTGCACGGCTCACCCGGTGCGTACACGGTGGTGCCGGCAGGCGCGTTCATCGCCATCGCGCCGGAGGCGAGCGGCGCGCGCTCGGGCTCGGGCATGCCGGCCAGCGCCGGAAAGCGTTGCAACCAGTCGAGGGACGGGGTCATGGCGGCAGCCAACCTCACCAATGTCGGGCTGCCAAGTTATCGACCGCCACATTCGCCGCCTATTGATCCCGGTCAACCCTGTGGCACAGGGTCGGCCCAATGGCTGGACAGTGGCGCGGCGCCGTGACACTGGACGAAGGGGTGACCGAACGCGAACCGACGGAGAGAAAGACGTGGCCGGACGAGTCGAGCAATCGCTGCGCCGCTGGCTGGACGGCCACGGGCTCGGCGCGATCATCGCCGTCGTGCTGGCAGTGATCGTCGTGTTGGCGCTGATCCTGGTCGTCGGCGGCTACTGGCTGGTGACGCCGTAGCCGCCGACATTCCGATTAGTTGCGGACGGTCGACGGTCCCGAAATCAGATCGCCTTCGCGATGATAACGAGCCCGGAGCCGCGGTGCGATCATCCAGGCGATCGGCGCCGCAAGGATGAAGCTGGCCGCCACGATCATCGGAATATAATCGAACGCCGCATCGGCGAGCGACGGGACGGTCAGGATGGTCACGAGGCCGACGCCGAAGATGACGGCATTGATCATCATGTACCCAAAGCCGCGAGACGGAAACGACCGACATGGTGAAACTCTTTAGCTTGTCGGGGCCATGCACGACACACAAGGAGGGTTCCGCACCGCACATGCGCGCTGACGCCGCGCCCCCCGGGGAACTTTGGCGAAACTGTTAGAGCGCTGCTGCGGGCTGGGCGAGCACGCAACGCGCGGTGCGGCCGGGGCCGATCACCACATCGGGCGGCAGGCCGGCGGTGCAGACCGGCTGGGCATGGGCGCAGCGCGGCGCGAACGAGCAGGTGGTGGGCGACTTGTCGAGCGACGGCGGCGCGCCCGGAATGGTTTCCAGCCGCGCCCCACGCTTGGCACCATGCACAGTCGAGGCCAGCAGGCCCTGCGCGTAAGGGTGCCGTGGATCGCGGACGATGTCGCGCAGCGTGCCCTGCTCGATGATCTGGCCGGCATACATCACGGCGACGCGGTCGCAGATCTCGATGGCCACGCCGATGTCGTGGGTCACAAAGATCACCGACATGCCGAACTCGCGCTGCAATTCGCGCAGCAGCAGCAAAATCTGAATCTGCACGGTGGCGTCGAGCGCAGTCGTCGGCTCGTCGGCGAGCAGGATCTTGGGCCGGCACGCCAGCGCCAGCGCAATCATCGCGCGCTGCCGCATGCCGCCGCTCATCTCGTGCGGATAGGCCTCGAGCCGGCGCTTGGCCGAGGGGATGCGCACCACCTCGAGCATCTCCAGCGCGCGCGCCATCGCGTCGCGCTGACTCTTGCCCTCGTGGCGCACCACCGTCTCGGCGATCTGCTGGCCGATGGTGTAGACCGGATCGAGCGCCAGCGCCGGCTCCTGGAAGATCATCGACACGGTCTGGCCGCGGAACGTCGACAGCGCTTCGTCGTCGAGCGCCAGCACATCCTGGCCGGCGACGCGGACGCTGCCGCTGATCTGCGCGCGCTTCTTCGGCAAGAGGCGCATCAGCGCGCGGAGCGTCACGCTCTTGCCCGAGCCGGACTCACCGAGCAGGCCCAGCACTTCGCCTTCGCCCAGCGACAGGCTGAGATCGTTGATGGCGTGCACCGTGCGCTCGCCGGTGAAGCGGACGTTGAGGTTCTGAATGTCGACGAGCTTGCTCATGACAGCGGCGGCACCTTGGCGTGATAATCGGTCGCGCGCTGGAACGCCGCGCCGATGCGCAGCAGTGGCGCTTCCTCGAAGGCGCGGCCGACGATCTGCAAGCCGATCGGTAGGCTCCGCGCGCTGAAGCCGCAGGGGACCGCCAGCGCCGGCAGGCCCAGATAGTTGATCGGCCGCGTGAAGCGCGTCAGCCGCTGGATGGTGGCTTCGGCATTCAGGCTGTTGCCGACGTCGCTCTCGGCGATGGTCGGCGCCGGCACCGGCGAAACCGGCGCCAGCACGGCGTCGAGCCCGGCGGTGGCTTCGTTGAAGGCCGCGAGCGCCGGACCGCGCCAGCGCAGCGCTTCGAGATAAGTAATCGCCGGGATCGCCAGGCCGTTCTGTAGCCGCATCAGCACCTGCGGGCCGTAATCCTGCGGGCGCTCTTTCATCCAGGCGAAGTGAAAGCCGGCGGCTTCGACCGCGAGCACGATCTGGCTGGCCGCGGTGAGCTGGCGCTGATCGGGCAGCTCGACCTTCACGACTTCGGCGCCCTCGCGCTTCAGCGTGGCGATGGTGTCGTCGAGCACGCGGGCGACGTCGGCATCGAGATCGTCGACATAGAATGCGCTCGGCACGCCGATGCGCATGCCGCGCAGCGGCTGCTTGGTCGCCGCCAA
>NZ_BADD01000041.1 GCF_000333455.1 Rhodopseudomonas sp. B29 | reverse complement strand
CGGCCGGCACCGCACCCCTGTTGGCGAGCAGCAGCGTGGTCTTGCCGGCGCCGTTGGCGCCCAGCACGGTGACGATCTCGCCGTCGGCAACCTCGAGCGACACGTTGTCGAGCGCGGTGACGCCGCCATAGGCGACGCTGAGATCGGACACCGACAGGATCGCGCTCATGCGGCCTGCTCCGTTCCCAGATACGCAGCACGGACCAGCGCATCGCGCTGCACCTGGGCCAGCGTGCCCTCGGCGATCTTCTGGCCGAAGTTCAGCACCACGACGTGGTCGCAGATCGTGTCGACGAATTGCATGTCGTGCTCGACGATCAACAGCGTGATGCCGCGCTGCTTGAGCAACGCCAGATGCGACGTCAGTGCCGCCGTCTCGACCGGGTTGAGGCCCGCGGCCGGCTCGTCGAGCATCAGCAGCGAGGCGCCGGCGAGCGTGGCGCGGACGAGGTCGATTCGCTTGCGGATGCCGTAAGGCAGTTCGCCCACCATGGCGTCGGCGTAGGCGGCGAGGCCCATCTCGTCGAGCGCAGCGATCGCCTCCTGGCGCCAACGGTGGCGCGGAATCAGCCGGAACGGCGTCAGCAGATCGATCAGGCCGGAGGCGCGGACGTGCTGGCCGACCAGCAGATTCTCCCACACGGTGAGATGCTGCATCAGCCGGACGTTCTGGAAGCTGCGGGCGATGCCGAGCTTGATGCGGCGGCGCGACGCCATCCTGGTGATGTCGCGGCCCTCGAACGTGACCAAGCCGGAGTCCGGAATGAACACGCCGCTGATCATGTTGAAAGCGGTGGTCTTGCCGGCGCCGTTGGGGCCGATCAGGCCGAGCGTTTCGCCGCGCTCGACCTTGAAGGTGAGATCGCGGATGACGTTGAGACCGCCGAAGGATTTCGACACGGCTTCGACGGTGAGCAGCGGCGCCGTCATGGCCGCACCTTGGCAGTCGCGGGATCGCGGCGCATCCATCTGGTCAGATCGCGCAGCAGCGCCGGCGTCACCAGTCCCTGCGGCCGAACCGCCATGAAGCCGACGATCATCGCGGCGAACAGTACGTAGCGCCACGCCTCGCCGGCGCGCAGCAGCTCCGGCACGATGCTGAAGAACACCGCGCCGATCAGCGGGCCCCACACCGTCTGGGTACCGCCGAGCAGCACGTACAGCACCGTGAAGATGCTGAGCCCGACGTTGAAGTGCTGGGCCTCGATGAAGCTGAAATGATGCGCGTAGAGCCCGCCGCCGATGCCGGCGATGACGGCGCCGAGCGTAAAGGCGGCAACCTGCAGGGCGCGGACGTTGAGCCCGAGCAGATCGGCGACCAGACGATCGTTCTTGATCGCCGTGAGATACAGCGTGAAGCGAGTCTGCGACAGCGCCACCACGAACAGCACGACAGCGGCGGTGACGCCGAACACCGCGGCCGGCGGCGCGTAGGTCGAGACCGGATAGCCGGCAGCGGCGCCGACGACTTCGAGATTGAGGAACACCGCCGAAATCACCTGGCCGAGCGCGAAGGTCGCGAGCGCCAGATAGATGCCGTGCGTGCGCAGGATCGGCACCGCGACGATCAGCGCCAGCACGCCCGCGGTGACGCCGCCGGTCGGAATTGCTGTCGCCAGCGACCAGCCCATCTCATTCGTCAGATAAGCGGCCGTATAGGCGCCGACCGCCATGAAGCCGGCGATGCCGAGATTGAGCTGGCCGGCGACCAGCGGCAGATACACCGCATAGGCCGCCATGATGTTGAAGCACAGGATGATCAGGACGCCGGTCTGATAGCCGCTCATCACAGCTTCTCCCGGATCGCCGGGCGGCCGAACAAGCCGTGCGGCCGCAGGATCAGGAGTAGCAGCAGCGAGCCGTAGACTGCGATGTTGACGGTGTCGGCACCGAACGCCCAGATCGAGCCGACCTCGATGATGCCGATGATCAGTCCGCCGATCACCGCTCCCCAGACGCTGCCCATGCCGCCGATGATCATGGCGGCGACGCCCTTGAAGCCGACGCCCTCGCCCATGAACGGCGACACCTGCAGATAGGACAGCGCGAACATCACGCCGCCGAGTGCGGTGAACAGCGCGGTGAGCACGAAGATCTTCGGCACCAGCCGACCGACATCGACGCCGAGCAGCACCGCGGTCGAGCGGCTTTCGGCGGTGGCGCGGATCTGCCGACCCAGATTGGTCTTGCCGAGCACGATCGACAGCCCGATC
>NZ_BADD01000042.1 GCF_000333455.1 Rhodopseudomonas sp. B29 | reverse complement strand
GCCAGCTCAAGCCGGACGTGAGCTGTACCCGCGAAGAGATCCTGCACTACATGGACGGCAAGATCGCCAAGTGGTGGATGCCGGACGACATCGTGTTCGTCGACGCCATCCCGCACACGGCGACGGGAAAGATCCTGAAGACGGCGCTGAGGGATCAGTTCAAGAGCTACACGCTGCCCGGGGCGGCGGCGTAGGACTCAAGTGCCCGCGTCGCCCTCACCCCACCCCTCTCCCGCAAGCGGGAGAGGGAGCGCGCTGCGGCGCGGGGACAATACTTAGCTCTATCGAAACGGTCGCATGCTGAACCGCAACGTCTCGCCGAGCACAGCGTAACCTCCCCCGCTTGCGGGGGAGGTCGGCACGGCGAAGCGCAGCGAAGCCGGGACGGGTGAGGGCTACGGCGGCGCGGCAAATAGCAGACTCACTGCTTGGGGTGCCCTCACCCCAACCCTCTCCCGCAAGCGGGAGAGGGGGCGCGCTGTGCTTGGGGCTACGCTGTGCTTCGCCTTGAAGAATTAACTAACTCTGATCAGCCCAGCACGGGTAGCGTCCGGACGTCGTAGCCGCTGGTGATGCTGCGGCCTTTGACCGGATCGCTGAGTTCGTAGTCGAATCGCGTCGCCGGGCGGATGCCGCCCTTTGCCGCGAAGGTGCCGCCGAACATCGCGGCGCCTTCCGGCAGGCCGGCTTTGCCGAATTCGCGCTCGATCAGTTCAAGCGGCGGCAGCATGCCGGACAAAGCGCCTTCCTGATACAGTACGCGCTCGCCGCCGATCGTTGCCCACGAGCGCAGCACGAGCTGGTCCCAATGCGGGGCGACGTCGCCATACAGCCAGAGCTCGCCCGCCACCGGCTTGTCGCACATCTGCTTCGAGACAGTGATGTTGTAGGTCTCGACCTTGCGGTCGGTGTGGTCGGAGCCGACGCCGACATAGAGCTTGCCGCCGGACTTGATCAGCACGAACTCGACCTCGCCGCTCGAATTCTCGTCGCTGACTTCGATCGCGGTACGCGTGGTGAGGCGGGACGCGGCGACGCGGTAGTAGATCGGCGTCGAGGCCGGCGGCGCGATGCCGAGCTCTTCGAGTTCCTTGATGTGCTTGTCGCGCGCCACCGGATCGCGGCCGGTCCAGCCGGCGATGATCAGGTCGGAGAAACCGATCGAGCGGGTGGTCTTGCCGGACGGTTCGTGAACGACGAAATCGATGGGGGTGGAATACATGTCTCTCCCTTGCGGCACGCGCGTCTTCTTGAAAGGCACGCGGAGGCGTGAGCCGCCTCCGCGCAAAATGCAAGCGGCAGATTACTCTCCGCTGCGGGTGTCGAGCAAAGTCCAGCGCTCGTCCTTGGCCTCGATCACGTAGATCGGCTTGATCGAGTCGTGATCCTCGCCGAACGAGATGGTGCCTTCGAGCGCCGCGAAGCCCTTGAGCTTGGCGAGTTCGTCGCGGATCGCGGTGCGCTCGGCCGCGACCTTGTCGGCGGCGCCGGTGACGGCGGCGGTCTTGGCGGCTTCGGCGAGCAGATACACGATGTCGTAGGCCGAAGCGTCCTGCTGGTTGGGCTCGTGGCGGGCGATGCCGGCTGCGGTGGTGCGCTCGGCGAACTGCTTGGCGAACGCCTTGGTGCGGTCGTTGAGCTCGGCATAGAAGGTGGTGCCGATGGTCATGCCGTTGCCGGCGCCGCCCATGCGCTTGGGCAGATCCGGATCCGCCACGGTCGTGCCGGCGATCAGGCGACCGCTGACGCCCTGGCGCTTCAGCTCCTTGGCGAGATTGACGGCGGCTTCCGGCGGCGCGCCGAGGCCGATGATGTCCGGCTTCATCTGAGCGAGCTGCGACACCTGCGGCGACAGATCGAAGGCGGCGAACTGGAAGTCGACTGCGCCCTTGTTTTCGACGCCGTATTTGGTGAACAGCACCGGCAGCACCGCAGTGCCGACCGATTTCGACACGGTGTCGTCGGTGGCGAAGGCGGTGGCGCCGGTCTTCATCGGCAGCTTCTTGTCGCGCAGCGCCGCCAGCACCTGGTCGATCACCATCTTCTCGTCGCGAGTGTTGCGGAACGCGTAGCTGAAGCCCTTGGTGAGGCCGGGCGCCGACGACGACATCGACATCTGCACGATGCCGAGGCGCTCACCGGCCGGGAACGCGACGCGGACCTCGCCGGACGAGAACGGCCCGATCACCGCCAGCGCCTTGTTGTCCTCGGCGAACTGACGCACCGCCAGCGCGGCCTGCTTGGGGTCGCCGCCGGTGTCGAACTTGACCAGCTTGATCTTGTTGCCGCCGATGCCGCCCTTGGCGTTGATCTCGTCGACCGCCATATCGACCGCGACCTCGTTGGTGTTGGCGAGGCTGACATAGGGACCGGTCTTGGCCATCGAGAAGCCGAATACCAGGTCGGCCGCGCTCGCGCTGCCTGCAACACTCATCAGTCCCAGCGCGACGCCCGCTGCTACGATCCCGTTCGCCTTCATCAACCCTGCTCCTTCTTCCTCTGACTTAGTGAGAATTCGCCCGCATCGGCTGCGGCGCGTCCGGCGTCTCGGCGCTGCCGCCGAGATAGGCTTCGAGTAATCGATGATCGTTGCGCAGCGCTTCGCTCGGGCCGGCGACCACGACTTTGCCGAGCTCCAGCACAGTGGCGCTGTGCGCCACCGACAGCGCCTTGCCGGTGTTCTGTTCGACCAGCACGATGGTCAGCCCACTGCGATTCATCTCCTGGATCAGCTCGAACACCTTGGAGACGAACAGCGGCGACAGGCCGAGCGACGGCTCGTCGAGCATCAGCACGCGCGGCTTCGCCAGCATGGCGCGGCCGATCGCCACCATCTGCTGCTCGCCGCCCGACAGCGTCGCGGCGGGAACATGGCGGCGCTGGCCGAGATTCGGAAAGCGCTCATAGATCGCGGCGATCTCGCTGCGCACCGCGGCGCTGTCTCGGCGCAGATGGGCCCCG
>NZ_BADD01000043.1 GCF_000333455.1 Rhodopseudomonas sp. B29 | reverse complement strand
GCTATGATGAGCGCAGCAATCGCCGTTGCCATCATCACCTCCCTTTCCGCTTTCGGCGCGGCGGTCAAGCGCAGGGGGCACCATCACCCACGCCCAAACCTCCGCCCGCACCCGCGCAGTCTCGGCTTCCAGCTTCATGAAACACCTAATCTCGGTCTCCACCAAACCGGCAGCAGCACGGACTGTCGAACTCTCTAGTTTCGAAGTAGCGGCGTAGCTGCGGGCTCACTCACGGGTTTGTAGGTATTGTCGACATGGCCAGCAGCCCACACAACTGCGTCGCACCGTGCCGCTTGCATCGTCGTCAAATTCGACACCACAATTCATGCAGCCGTCGACTTACAGTTTGCGCATCGATGCGATGGTGTTCATGGATTCGGGATACAGAATGACCTACTCCCATATGGAAGTCACAGGTGACCTCTCTAGAAGCTTAGCCGAAGATCTCAACATTTATGGCAAGGTTATTGACATGGAGGTTGTCGATTTGCCCGCGGATAACAGGCATTTCGCCGTCGCGTTCGTGGCTTTGCGAATGCGTGAAATTCCATATCCAGTGGAGGGTGTAGTTTGCTTACTCAAAAGCTATGAAGAGGCGACCCCAACCGAGTGTATGGTGGATACCGTTTTCGAGAGCGAAGGGCCTTCAGCCTGTTTCTGTCCAGACAGAATTCTTAATCAACTGAGCCCAACCCAAGACATCGTCTCGTTATCATGGCGACAACGCTGCCGTGCGCTGCGTGACTGGGACAGCGAACGCTGGGCCGATGAATTGCTTGACGACCTTCCACAACTCTACTGAGTTGAGCGGCTCTTGGGACTTAATACAGCTCGACTAGCTAGCTTCAATGCATGGTGCAGATGAGGATTGAACACATATTCGAGTGGTCAATAGCGATACTCCGCGGACCGGCCAACTGGAATAGTGGGTCGCCCAGGTCCGCGGATTAGCGGCCAGCATCACCGTTCAACGCGCGAGCCGTGCCTCCCTCGTTTGAGCGCTTTCCCTGCCGTTTCGGATAGGTCGGCATCGCTCGGATGCATCCCTCGAGATGCGTCAGTTTCTCATGACCTTGGTGCTTAACAGCCGATGCATGTCCCAGTGTCCGCCCTCCCCAGCCGCTTCAGTCTCCCGCCTCCTTGGCCGTACAAGCCATTCGTCGGTGTCCGGATTATACAGTCCCGGCAGCCGCATATGATCGTTGATCGCCAAGAAATCGGACACGTTAACAGTTACGACTGTCGCATTCATGGCGATGGCGGTCGCCGCAATCTCAAGATCCCGCCCGATTCTTGCGGGATACTTACCCGGATTAGGCGCGAACACATTCTGTAGCTCTGGTACTATTGATAGATCAGTGAAAACATCGATGATGTGGTCGTTGAGTGCGATGATGCGCGGTCGCATCGCTAACAGGTTATCGAACCAATTGCTGAGAGCGTCTGCCCTAGCACTCTCGCCCTTCGAAGACAGGATTTTGATCCCCCGCCGAATCTCAATCACTGTGCATTGTGCAACGCACCAGTTTCGCGGTCGCAGACGATGACACCAATCGAGCACCGATGGCGAAGGCCGAGGCTTGGAAAGGTTCGACAGGACATTGGTATCGAGGAGGTAAAGGGGCATTCGGACCGCGAATCTCGGTTCTCGAATACCATCTTCTCCTCGGCTTGAGAAATGGTTAACGATCTCTAACCCGCCACGCCCTTCCGTCCTCTAGTCTGGGCTGAGGGTGGAAGAGCTCCGTTTATCTAACGAATCCTTTCGTGAGATCGTCAGACGCTCTAATCTAAGTGGATTCGAGGGTTGAACGCTTGAAAAGACCGCGCCAGCACATGTGGACCGAAGCCGAAGCGGTCGCGAACCCGCGCAAATTGTTTGAGGCCGTCTTATCGGATGGACCACAGCGAGTTCGCATGCCGAACCAGGCAGACATCGTCCTGACCCTCGACCAAACTGACGAAGACGCGGAGAAGAGTCTGTCCGCCCTCCTCAAGCGCCCCAATATCC
>NZ_BADD01000044.1 GCF_000333455.1 Rhodopseudomonas sp. B29 | reverse complement strand
CCGCTCCTGATCGCCGCCGCATCGCCGACATCGAGCGCGAACGCGGCTGCGTCGCCGCCGTGCGCGGTGATCGCATCGGCGACGGCCCGCGCCGCATCACCCGAGACGTCGGTGACGGCGACACGGGCACCTTCGTCGGCGAACACATGCGCGGTGGCGCGGCCCATGCCGCTGGCGGCGCCGGTGATCAGTACGCGCAGCCCCTTCACCGAGCGGCTCAGCGGTTGATAGGTCATCGGTTTCCTCCGGTTGTTTCTTGTTGCGGAATTCGCCGCGCCGCGCGCGCCGGCTCCGATTGACAAGGCTGGCACCGAACGACACACAGGTCAAACAACAACAAACAACAAGCGGGAGGCGCGGATGAACGAACTGGATTTCACCGGCAAGCAGGTGCTGGTAATCGGCGGCTCGAGCGGCATCGGCAACGGCATCGCCCGCGCGTTCGCGATGCGGGACGCCAAGGTCTGCGTCACCGGCACGCGGGCGCATTCGACCGATTACTCCGAGGAAGACGGCTCGAGCTTCGAGGCGCTGGACTATCACCAGCTCGATGTGGCGCAGCCGAGCGCGATCGAGGCGTTCGCGCCGCCGCTGCAGCGGCTCGATGTGCTGGTGCTGGCGCAGGGCGCGGTGATCTATCGCCGCGGCGAGTTCGCCATGGAGGGCTTTCGCCGCGTGATGGAAGTCAACCTGATGAGCCTAATGGCCTGCGCGGCGAAGTTTCATCCGCTGCTGAAGACCTCCGGCGGCTCGCTGATCATCGTGTCGTCGACCGCCGCGTATCACGCCACCAAGGGCAATCCGGCCTACAGCGCGTCGAAGACCGGCGCGGTCGGGCTGACGCGGACGCTGGCGCAGGCCTGGGCGGAGGACGGCATCCGCGTCAACGGCATCGCGCCGGGCCTGGTCGATACCAAGATGACCAAGGCCACCACCGACAACCCCAAGCGCCTCGCCGGCGCACTCGAGGGCATTCCCATGCACCGCCTCGGCACCCCGCAAGACATGGCCGGCGCCGCGCTGTTCCTGGCCTCGCCGCTGGCGTCGTACGTGCTCGGCCACACGCTGGTGGTCGATGGCGGGTTGATTTTGTAGCGGAACTAACAACTCGTCATTCCGGGGCACGCGCGGAGCGCGTGAACCCGGAATCCATATCCCCTGTGTCTGTTGTTACGTCAAAGCGCGGGTGACTACAGTCTCGCGAAGTCACCCGCGCTGCGGCGTATGGATTCCGGGCTCGCGCTGCGCGCGCCCCGGAATGACAAAAGAGAGGGCAGTGAGCGTGGCTACGCGCTACGCGCTGTAGCAGTTGCGCCTCACCTGAAGATCGAGAAGAATCCCGAGGCGCTCGGCGGCGGCGCGTTGCGCCGGACTTGGGGTTGTTCCCGTTGCGGCGGGCCGAAGCCGAAGAAGCCGGACGCGCTCGGCGGCGGCGGCGGGGCGCGGACGACGCGGCGTTGCTGCTGGGCCTGCTGCTGTTGTGCCGCCGGCGCACCGCCGCGCTCGCCAGGCGTCGCGCTGGCCATCGGCACGCCCGGTTTCGGCGTTTCCTTCGGCGGCAGCGGCGGCGGCTCCTGCGCCTTCTCGATCTCGATTGGACGGCGCGGCCAGACGTAGTCGTCGGCGCGGCCGGCGGGCGCCGACAGCGGCTCGCCCTTGACCAGCGTCTTGGTCGCCAGCGGATCGGCGGTCAGCGGCTTGGCGCCGGCTCCGCCGAGCAGCTTGTCGGGTGACAGTTGCGCGGCGACCAGCGGCACGATTTGGCCGGCGAGCGGGCGCGGTGCCGGGCCGGTCGGCTTGGTAGCAGCTTCGGGCGCGGCCGGTTCGGTCGGCAGCGTCACCGGCGCGGCGCGGCCGGCGAGCAGGCGGGCGATCTCGCGCTCGGCATAGTGCGCCAATTTGCGGGCGCCGTATTTGGTGAAGTACACGCCGTCATAGGACCGCAGCCGGCGGATCTGGCCCTCGAAGTCGGGGCCCTGCAGCACGTAGCGGCCGCCCTCGTCGACGAAGCCGTCCCAGACGTCGACATAGCTGATGCCGGCCTTGGCGGCGGCGTCGCGATACAGCGCATTGAGATACTGCACGTCGGCAGTCGCCTTCGGGCCGCGCACCACGGGCAGGCCGACCCAGAGCACCGGCACGCCCTTGGTCTTCAGCACATCGATCAACTCGTCGATCTTCTTGGAATAGAGTTCGGCCCAGCGGTCGGTGCGGAACTGGGCGACGCCGCCGGGCGCGCGCTTGCCCTTCTCGGCCTGCGCGGCATCGTCGTCGTCATCATCGTCGGCACTGTCGTCGGCCTTATCGGCGGATTTGGCGTCCGGCTTGTCGTCGGGTTTGGCGGCTTCCGGCTTGGCGTCCTTCTTGTCCGCCTTGTTGTCGGCCTTGGGATCGAGCGCCGCCTCGCGGATCGGGCTGCGGTCGCTGAGACCCATCATCACCACGATGGCGTCGGGATGTTCGCCCGGCAGGATCTCCTTGGCGGCGCCGATCCAGTCCGACGGTTCGCCCTTGGGCTGGTAGCGCAGCAGGCCCGAAACGGTCTTGACCTTGCGGATGACGCCGACGTCGGGCTGTTCGGCGTAGGCCTGCTCGAGGCCGTAGCCGAGCCAGTCGGCCATTGCGTCGCCGAGCACCAGCACGTTGCGCTCCGGCTGGGTGTCGGTGGCGCGCTTGTCCGGCGCCGGGGCCTTGGAATAATCCTCGCGCGGCGCGGCGCGGCGCACGGGCGCCTCGTGGAACGGCGTAAACACGTCGTTGCCGAACCAGCCGAAACCGCCGCCGCCTTGATTGCCGCCGCGCGGCACGTTGGCCGGCGGGCGCCGCGGCGGCGGATCGCCAAAGCCGAAGAACTGCGCCGAGGCCGGCGCCACGATCCCGCACAGCAGCAGCATCGCCACCGACAGCGCCAGCAGCGGGCCGCGCTCGGTGAGGATGCGGAGCAGGGATCGGGGCTTGTCGGACATGCGCGCGGTCACACCTGATGGGGGGATCGGATTGCTGATCCGCCGCTCTTGTAGCAGCGGAATCGGGCCGCAAACAGGCCGTTTTGCTACGGCGAGGCATCCGCCCGCGCGCCTGTCCGCCGCCCCCGGCCAGCCCGGGAGCGCGAGCGTGTTGGAACAACGGCGGATTGCGGCCGTTCCCGGAAGGTATCCAAATCCGAAGGCGTCCATCATGGCCCAGAACACCTACGACGCGCCGGGCAATCGCCTAGCCTCGACGGCGCGCATCGCCGCGCATCCGATCCATCCGATGCTGGTGCCGATCCCGATCGCCTGCTTCGTCGGCACGCTGCTCACCGATATCGCCTACGCGATGACGGCGGAGATGACCTGGTCGAATTTCTCCGCCTGGCTGATCTCGGTCGGCGTGGTGATCGGCTGGCTCGCCGCGATCGCCGGCGCCATCGACTTCTTCGCCAATCGGGCGATCCGCAATCTCAGCGCCGCGATCATCCACGCCGTCGGCAATCTGGTCGTCCTGGTGCTCGCGACGCTCAACATGCTGGTGCACACCCACGATGCCTGGACCTCGGTGATGCCGTGGGGTTTGACGCTGTCGGCCATCACGGTGGCGCTGCTGCTGGTCACCGGCTGGATGGGCTGGGCCATGGTGTACCGCTATCGCGTCGGAGGCGCGTGATGAACAAGTTGTTAGTTATGAAACGCGCCGGCGCGCTGCTCGCGGGCGCTTCGCTGCTGACGCTGGCCGGCTGCGGAGGCGACGACAATTTCGACGTGTCGAGCCAGATCGGCCCGAACCCAAAGCTGCCGGAGCAGCAGCAATATCTGTTCCCGCCGATGAAGCTGGCCCCGGTGGTCGGCTGGAAGGACGGCGAGACGCCGAAGGTGCCGCAGGGCATGCAGGTCACGGCGCTGGCGACCAAGCTGCAGCATCCGCGTTCGGTCTACACGCTGCCCAACGGCGACATCCTGATCGTCGAGTCCAAGAAGCCGCCGGGCGAGCCGATCAAGCGGCCCAAGGATATCGTGATGGGGTGGATCGAATCCTTCGTCACCTCGGCCGGCGCCGCCGATCAGCCGAGCAACCGCATCACGCTGGTGCGTGACAGCAACGGCGACGGCAAGCCCGAGCTGCAGACCGTCTTCCTCGATCACCTCAATTCGCCGTTCGGCGTCGCGCTGGTCGGCAACGATCTCTACGTCGCCGCCACCGACGCGATCCTGCACTACACCTATCACGAGGGCGACACCCAGATCACGACGCCTGGCCAGGTACTGACGCCGCTGCCCGGCGGCCCGATCGATCACCACTGGACCAAGAGCCTGGTCGCCAGCCGCGACGGCAAGCTGCTCTATGTCGGCGTCGGCTCAAACTCCAACATCACCGAGAACGGCATCGAGGCCGAGAAGAACCGCGCCGCGATCTGGGAAGTCGATCGAGAAACCGGCCGCTGGCGGCTGTTCGCCACCGGCCTGCGCAATCCCAACGGCCTGTCGATCGAGCCGCAGAGCGGCGCGCTGTGGGCGGTGATCAACGAGCGCGACGAGCTCGGCCCCAATCTGGTGCCCGACTACATGACCTCGGTGAAGGACGGCGCTTTCTACGGCTGGCCCTACAGCTACTACGGCCAGCACGTCGATCCGCGCGTCCACCCGCAGCGCCCCGACCTCGTCGCCAAGGCGATCGCGCCGGACTACGCGCTGAGTTCACACGTCGCCCCGCTCGGCATGACCTTCAACACTGGCAACGCCTTCCCGGCCAAGTACCAGGGCGGCGCCTTCGTAGGCGAACACGGCTCCTGGGACCGCCAGCACCTCAACGGCTACAAGGTCGTCTACGTCCCGTTCGCCAACGGCAAGCCCAATGGCAAGGCCGAAGATTTCGTCACCGGCTTCGTCGACCAGAGCGGCAACGCCCACGGCCGCCCGGTCGGCGTTGGCCTCGACAAGACCGGCGCGCTACTGATCGCGGACGATGTGGGGAATACGGTGTGGCGGGTGACGGGCGGCGGGGCCGCGAACCGGCAGAGCGCGAGCGCTCCGCAGCAGAGCGGAGCGGCCACAACGGGAGCTAACACCGGCGTCTCGCCTGCTGTCGGCCAGCCCGCGCAATCCTCACCGGCACTCGCCAACCCGGCGAACAACGGCTCGCCGTCGACGGGCGCGCAGCAGTAGCGGCCGGAAATTTCCACGTCATTGCGAGCGTAGCGAAGCAATCCAGATCAGTGCACCGGACTGGATTGCTTCGTCGCTTCGCTCCTCGCAATGACGGGGGAACCGCAAAGACCAACTAACTACCTTCCTCTCAGCCTCCCCAGCATCTCCTCCGTCGCGAACCCATCCGCCGGGGCCCCGATCGAGGCCTGGTAATTCCGCAGCGCATCCCGCGTCATCCCGCCGAACTGCCCATCAGGAGTGCCGCGGTAGAAGCCGCGTTCGGCTAGGAGCTGTTGCAGTTCAAGGCGTTCGCTGCGGGAAAGCACGCGCTCCTGGCGGGGCCATTGCTGGACGAAGGGTGGGCCGCCGCGGAGGCGGTCGGCGAAATGGCCGATGGCGAGGGCGTAGGCCTCGGCTGGGTTGTACTTCATGATGACGCGGAAATTCTGCAGCATCAGGAAGCCGGGGCCTTGGGCGCCGGCGGGCGCCAGCAGATAGGCCTTCTCAGTGGGATGCGGGAAGGCCTGACCGTTGGCGCGGCGCAGGCCCATGTGCTGCCATTGCGCCAGCGTCAGGCTGCGGCCGCGGTCGGCCAGCATGTAGTTGAAGCCTTGCGGCACCACGACTTCGTAGCCCCAGCTCTGGCCGCTCTGCCAGCCGTCCTTCTTGAGATTGTTGGCGGTCGAAGCGATCAAATCGGCCGGATTGTCGACGACGTCGCGGCGGCCGTCGCCGTCGGCATCGACGGCGAAGCGCTTGAACGCGGTCGGCATGAACTGCGTCGGCCCGAACGCGCCGGCCCAGGAGCCGCGCATCTGTTCGGGGCGCAGATCGCCGCGGTGCAGGATCTCGAGCGCGGTGAGGAATTCGTCCTTGAAGTACGCCTGGCGACGGCCGACGCAGGCCAGCGTCGCGGTCGAGTTGAGCACGTAGCGGTCGCCCATCTGTGTCGAGTAGTTGCTCTCGATGCCCCAGATCGACGCGATGATGTAGCGGTCGACGCCGTAGGCGCGCTCGGCGGCGTCGAACTGCGGCTTGTACTTGGCGAGGATCTCGCGGCCCTTGGCGAGGCGGTTGTCGTTGACCAGGATGTCGAGATAATCCCAGATCGCTTTGGTGAATTCTGGCTGCGAATCCATCAGGTCCATCAGCCGCAGGTCGGGCGAGAGCCCGGCGGTGAAGCGCTCGAAGTTTTCGCGCGAGATGTGGCGGCGCGCGGCATCCGGCCACATCGCGGCGACGCAGTTGTCGAAATTGGCCGCGGCCTCGCGGATGGCCGCGGCGGTCATCAGCGGATGGCCGGAGGCGCCGTCTTCGCCGCTCCACGGCGGCGCGCCGTTCGGGCCCGATGATCCCATCGGCGCCTGCGCCGGCGCGTTGACGGTGCGCGGCG
>NZ_BADD01000045.1 GCF_000333455.1 Rhodopseudomonas sp. B29 | reverse complement strand
CGCTGACCGCGCGCTGGCGCTCGGGCTGATGGTGTCGCAGCGGAACATGGGACTGATGGTGGCGGCCACCGACGGCGTGCTGCCGGGTGCCACCTGGCTATACTTCGCGCTGTCGCAGTTTCCGATCTATCTGTCGCCGCAGCTTCTGCAGCCGCTGGCCCGACGCGTTCTCGCCCGGAAGGCGCCGGTGGAGATGGCGGTCGCCATGCCGAGCCCTCCCAGCCCGCAGCTTCCTTAGGGACGACCTCGTCCCCGCTCGCTCTTCTTGCGTCGGAACCGAACGCCGCTGCCATCGGGCAGGCGGGTCGCCACGTATCCGGCGGCCAGGCAGGCTTCTCGCTGGGGCATTTGCTCCTGCGGGCTGCGCAGGCTGTCCCACCACGACGCACGCTGCGCCGCACGCGGCAGTGCGAAGCCGAGCATCTCCTCGATCTGCTCGATGCTGAGCACGAGCTCGGTCGCGGTCTGGCCCGCAAGATAATCACGCAAGGGGGTGTAGTCGGTCACTTTGAAATCCGGTTGCAGGCGCCGCGCCTGATCCGGGGGCGCGAATTGTAGAACAGGGCGGTGGAGGGCCTAGCTTTGCGGGAATTGGTGAAAGCACGCGTTAACTCAGCGTTACGTCCATAGCCTGATTTAAGCGCTCCGCAAGGTATTCGATGTCATCTGCCTTCATGGAATATGGCGGCATGCTCGATCGGATCAGGCGGGAAATTGGGCGTCGCCGTGCCTTCTCGGCGCGGATGATGATTCTGTCGTCCGTGATTACCGTCCCTGGTTTCTCGGCCGTGTGCGGCAGTGTCATGCTCGACATGCGCCGAAGCGCCGAAACGCTGGCCAAGCAGGCGATGGAAAACCTCGCTGCCAGCGTCGACGCCGATATCGAGCGCAACATCGAGATCTTCGATCAGTCGCTCCACGCTGCCGCCAGCAATCTGCTGCTGCCGGAGGTGTCCCAGGTCGACGCCAAGGTCCGCAACCTGATCCTGTTCGATCAATCCATGACTGCCGGCCATTTCGGTCCGCTGCGGGTGTTCGACGCCAACGGTGATCTGAAGCTCGACGCCTCCACGCTCACCCCCGCCAAGCTCAATCGTGCCGACGCGCCCTTCTTCACCGTTCATCGCGACCGGCCCGACGTCGGGCTGTATGTCGGTCCGCCGGCGCGGAAAGGCGATAGCTATTCGATCGTTCTCAGCCGCCGTGTGACCGGCGCGGACGGTAGTTTCCAAGGCGTCGTCGCCGGTACGATCCGCCTCAGCTATTTCGACGAGCTTTTCGGCCGTCTGCGGCTGGCGCCGCACGACATGATCGCCGTCATTGCGCACGATGGCACCTTGATTTTCCGCAAACCGTTTGTCCCCGAGTTGATCGGCAAGGACATGAAAACGACGGCGGGCGGCCGCCAGATGTTCACCACTAAACGCGGCGCGTTCACCGGACATGGAACGATGGACGGCGTCGAGCGGCTGTTCGTGTGGAGCGACAGCACGCGGCCGCTGGTGGTGCTGGTCGCGACCTCTTGGGACGATGTGCTCGGCACCTGGCGGCGCCAGGCGATGTGGATCGCCGGCGTGGTGCTGGCGCTGGCGGCGTTTGTCGCGGCCTTCACCATCTTCTTCATCCGTGAGATCGATCGTCGCGCCGAAGCCGAGCACCGGCTGGAGGAACTGGCTACTACCGACCCGCTGACCGGGCTCACCAATCGCCGCAAGTTCGATGCTGCGATCGATCACGAATGGCGCAGGGCGCAACGCAACGGCACATCGGTGGCACTGTTGATGATCGATGCAGATCACTTCAAGGCCTACAACGACGAGTTCGGTCATCAGGCCGGCGATCAGGTCCTGATCGGCATCGCGGTGTGCATTGCCGACACGGTTCATCGCGCCGGCGACTGCGCGGCTCGTTTTGGCGGCGAAGAGTTCGCCGTGCTGCTGCCGGGCCTCGGGAGCGAGGAAGCTCTGGCGATGGCCGAGACCATTCGCCAGAAGATCGCGCAGTGGTCCGATATCGAGCGGACCGCGACCGTCAGCATCGGCATTGCCAGCATGACACCGCTGCCGCCGCAGCATTGGGCCGACCTGGTCGAGGCCGCCGACCGCGCCCTTTACGCCGCCAAGGACGCCGGACGCGATCGCTGTGTCGTCGCCGGACTCCGCGACGTCTCGATGGTGGCGTGAGCTACTTCGTCAGATAGCGCTTCATGTCGGCGAGCAGTCCCTCGCGCAGATCGTCGCGCTGCATCGCGAAGGCGATGTTGGCGCGCAGGAAGCCGGCCTTGGAGCCGCAGTCGTGGCGCTCGCCTTCGAACTCGACGCCGTAGAACTTCTGCGACTTCGACAGCCCGATCATCGCGTCGGTGAGCTGGATCTCTCCGCCTGCGCCGCGCTCCTGTGTCGCCAGGATCTTGAAGATTTCCGGCTGCAGGATGTAGCGCCCGGTGATCGACAGATTGGACGGCGCCGTGCCGGGGGCCGGCTTCTCGACCATGCCGTCGACCTCGAACACCTTACCGGTACGCTTGCCGACGCCGCAGATGCCGTACTGATGGGTGCGGTCGGCCGGCACTTCTTCCACGGCGATCACGTTGGCCTTGTCGCCAAGCTTCTCGGCGGCCTGGATCATCTGCTTGAGACAGCCGGGGGTGTTGAGCACCAGCTCGTCCGGCAGCACCACGGCGAACGGTTCGTTGCCGACGATGTCGCGGGCGCACCACACCGCATGGCCGAGCCCGTGCGGCGCCTGCTGGCGGGTGAAGCTCATCGCGCCCGCCTCCGGCTGGTCGCGCGCCAAAATCTCCATCTCGGCGGTCTTGTTGCGGCCCTTCAGGGTCACGTCGAGCTCGAACTGGCGGTCGAAGTGATCCTCGATCATGCCCTTGTTGCGCCCGGTGACGAACACGAAGTGCTCGATCCCGGCTTCGCGCGCTTCGTCGACGACGTACTGGATCAGCGGCTTGTCGACGATGGTCAGCATCTCCTTCGGCATCGCCTTGGTGGCGGGCAGGACGCGGGTGCCGAGGCCGGCGACCGGGAAAACGGCTTTGCGAATTTTCATGTGCGGGAGATCTTTCGAGGAAAGGTACTTGCGGAACGCAGCGTTCGGAGTTGCAGCGTGCAACCAAGGCGGATGTGTGAAGTTCCCGTGATGCTCGACCTTCGTCGATACCGCCACGATGTCGCAGGAGCGGGCGGCAAGGCTGCAGCATGTCACATCAGAATAGCGGCGTCCCCGGAACGAAAGCATCGAACGCCGCCCAGAATTGCTGCCGGTAGCGCTCCTGCTCCTGCAGGATTTCGTGCTTGGCGCCGGCGATGACGAGGTGGGAGCCGGCGCGCAGATGATAGGCGAATTCCTCGATCGCTGCCGTCGACACGATGGTGTCCATGCCGGCCGCCAGCATCAGGATGGGCTGACGGATGCTCGACGGATAGTTGGCGGCCCGGAAGCCGTGCATGGTGGCGAAGGCGGTGTCGGCCCAGGCGACGGTCGGAGAGCCGAGACCCAGCGTCGGGTCCTCGGCAATGATCGCGGCATTGCGGGCGTAGCGGACCGGGTCCGAGGTCAACGGGTTGCCGAGAAACGGCTCCGAGTTGGCCAGCACGTCGTTGCCGCCCGGCACGTAGCGGCCGCCCTGGCCGGCCAGCCGCATCGCGCGCAGCAGCAGCCGTACCGGCAGCGTGGTGGCGCGGCCGGGCAGGTCGATCATCGGCGCCGACAGCACCATGCGGTCGAACCAGCGCTTGCCCGAGTAGGCGATGCGCAGCATCACCGCGCCGCCCATCGAATGCGCCAGCGCGAAATGCGGCGGCGGGCAGTCGGGCAGCACGACCTCGCGGACGAAGGTTTCGACGTCGATCTCGAAATCCGAAAACCGCCGGACGTAACCCTTGCGCCAATCGCGCAGCCGCCGCGCCGAATGGCCCTGGCCGCGCCAGTCGATCATCGCCACCGCGAAGCCGCGCTCGCGCAGATCGCGCACCGTCTCGAAGTACTTCTCGATCTGCTCGGTGCGGCCGGTGAAGACGCAGACCGTGCCCTTGCGTCCGCTCGTCGGCGCCCACCTGGCGAAGCGTAGTTCGACGCCGTCGGGGGTCTTGATGAAGCCGGAGACGGCGCCTTCGGGAACCGGATTTGCGGGAATCGAGACGAGCGTCATGCACCGGATCCGGGAGGGAAGAAGTGGCGGAAATTCAAAGGGAAAATTCGCGGCCCGAGATTCTTGGAGGCCCCCTTGAACCGCCGAAGCACCCTCCCATATCATTTTCGTGCAGGCCACACCAAGGGGTCGGAAACGACCTCCGGCTGCATCACCAGCCCGGCCCGATGGCGGGCGGGCTCGCAACAGTCGCTTCTAGGAGGACTAAGCCATGCGTACTTTCGATCTCACCCCGTTCTATCGCTCCACCGTCGGCTTCGATCGTCTGTTCAACATGTTGGACCAGACCGCCGGCGACGCCGCTGCGCCGGGCTATCCGCCCTACAATATCGAGCGCACCGGCGATAACTCCTATCGAATCAGCGTCGCGGTCGCGGGCTTCTCCCCCGCCGAGCTCTCGATCGTCAGCAAGGAAAACACGCTGACCATCAAGGGCGAGAAGACCACTGAGGAAGCCGCCAAGGCCGAAGTGCTGTACCGCGGCATCGCCGCGCGCGCCTTCGAGCGGGCGTTCCAGCTCGCCGACTACGTCACCGTGAAGAACGCCAGCCTCGAGAACGGCCTGCTTCACGTCGACCTCGTCCGCGAGATTCCGGAAGCCAAGAAGCCGCGCAGCATTCCGATCTCCACCAGCGCGCAAGCAACGCCGCAGGTGGTGGCGGACAACACGGAGAAAGCTGCCGCGTAACGCGCAGCGTCTCGAGACCTCAGACATGCGAACGCCCCGGGAAACCGGGGCGTTTTTGCTGTTTGCTCCGGCCTATCAACGTCATTGCGAGCGAAGCGAAGCAATCCAGCTCAGCACGCGGCGCTGGATTGCTTCGTCGCTTCGCTCCTCGCAATGACGAGGAAGCGGTCGTGCACCTCAATCCAGCCCCTGCGCCGGCGGCATTGCCTCGGTCGGCTTCGGTTCGAAGGCCGGTTTTGCGGCAACTGGTCCCGCCGGGGTGGGTGTGGCCGATACCGCCGTGGCGCCAGGCGTCACCGGAGCGGGCGAGCTCGAGGCGGTCTGCTGCTTCGGTGCCGTATCGGTCGTCGGCTTGGTGGCATCCTTGGCGGGGACGGCCGCGGTGGCCGGAACCTGCTTGGCAGCCTTGGTGCCGACCGGCTGTTGCGGGGCGGGGCGCGGCATCGGCGGATTGAGCGGCCCACGGCTGGCGAGATGCGGGATCGCGCGCGGCGGCCGCGGCGGGTGGCGCTCGGGGCCGAACAGGCGCGTGGCGCGGACCGGGCCGAGACTCGCCATGGTCTCGCCGCTGACGATTTCGCCCACCGTGCCGGCCGGCACGAACCGCATCAGCCGGCCGCTGCGGCCGTCCATCACCAGCCGCCCGTCCTCGCCGTCCGGATCAATGACGACGACGGTATAGAACCGGCCGCGCGGTTGCGGCGGGCCGAGCGGCTCGAAGCCTTCGTCGCGGGCGATGGCGGCGATCTCGCGCGGCGGCAGCAGATCGGGCACCAAGATCTCCTCGCGTACCTCCGGCCGGTAACGCGGCGGGGGCTCTTCCGAATAGGGGCCGTCGAAATCGGACACCACGACGGCGCCCGGGGCGGCAAGGACGGCACGCGGCACCGGCTGCGCGTCGGCCGTTGCGGCTCCTGCCAACAGCGCAGCCGACATCATCGATCCCAGCAATTTCATCTGGCGAACTCCTGCAGCGCCCCCGCGCCCTTTACGCGCGGAGGGTCAGGGCCGAATGGGGCGTCGCTTGGGCCGCATCGCGGCGCAGTTCGCCAGAAAACGCGGCAATCCGCATCCCCTTGCGAGCACAGCAACAGTTTTGCGAGCCTCTCCGTCTCGAAGGGTGCAGGACTCGCGCGCGCTTGTATGCTAGACAAAAATTTGCCAAGGTCGTGCTAGGACAGCATCGCTGTCTCAATTGTGGCGGTAGCCCGGCACGGGCTGGCAGCGCTGATGCGGCGCTGGACGCCGCACGAGACACCTGAATTGTCCATTGGGCGATATGGACACCGGGGTCTGAATACTAAAATTGTGGCTCGCGACGCGCGAGCGGTGGCCCAGAGGGTGCCGCGAGCGTCAGAAGTGCGCCGCCACCGGAAGCACCTTGCCGGGATGAGAGGATGAAGATGAGCGGGTTCGAGTTCGAGCGCGAAAATATGGTTGCCAATACGCTGACGGCGGATTCGGCTGCCAAAACCACTGCGCCCGGACACGAGCTGGCCAAAGAACACACCTGGCGTCCCGAAGCCGAGGGTCTGTACGACCTGTCGCGCGAAAAGGACGCCTGCGGCGTCGGCTTCATCGCCAACATCAAGGGCCAGAAGTCGCACCAGATCGTCGCCGATGCGCTGAAGATCCTGTGCAACCTCGAGCATCGCGGCGCCGTCGGTGCCGATCCGCGCGCCGGCGACGGCGCTGGCATTCTGGTGCAGATCCCGCACGCCTTCTTCAGCCGCAAGGCGACCGAGCTCGGCTTCACGCTGCCGGCGCCGGGCGAATACGCCGTCGGCGCCATGTTCATGCCGCGCGACACGTCGTGGCGGAAGGTGATCAAGAGCATCATCGCCGGCCAGATCAAGTCCGAAGGCCTGACGCTGCTCGGCTGGCGCGACGTGCCGACCGACAACTCGTCGCTGGGTGAGACCGTCAAGCCGACCGAACCCGCCAACATGCAGGTGTTCATCGGCCGCGGCAGCAAGACCACCAGCGAGGACGATTTCGAGCGCCAGCTCTATATCCTGCGCAAGTCGATCTCGAACGCGATCTATCAGCGCCGCGAGCGCGGCCTCGCCGGGTACTACCCGGTGTCGCTGTCGTGCCGCACCGTGATCTACAAGGGCATGTTCCTGGCCGATCAGCTCGGCAAGTACTATCCGGACCTGCACGAGGACGACTTCGCAAGCGCGTTGGCGCTGGTCCATCAGCGGTTCTCGACCAACACCTTCCCGACCTGGTCGCTGGCGCATCCGTATCGCATGGTGGCGCACAACGGCGAGATCAACACCCTGCGCGGCAACGTCAACTGGATGGCGGCGCGCCAGGCTTCGGTGCATTCGGAGCTGTACGGCCGCGACATCAGCCGGCTGTGGCCCATCTCGTACGAAGGCCAGAGCGACACCGCCTGCTTCGACAACGCGCTCGAATTTCTGGTGCGCGGCGGCTACTCGCTGCCGCACGCGGTGATGATGATGATTCCGGAGGCGTGGGCCGGCAATCCGCTGATGGACGAGCAGCGCCGCGCCTTCTACGAATATCACGCCGCGCTGATGGAGCCGTGGGACGGCCCGGCCGCGCTGGCCTTTACCGACGGCCGCCAGATCGGCGCCACGCTCGACCGCAACGGCCTGCGGCCGGCGCGCTATCTCGTCACCAAGGACGACCGCATCGTCATGGCGTCCGAAATGGGCGTGCTCAAGATTCCGGAAGACCAGATCGTCACCAAGTGGCGGCTGCAGCCCGGCAAGATGCTGCTGGTCGATCTGGTCGAGGGCCGGCTGATCCCGGACGACGAGATCAAGGCCCAGCTCGCGGCGTCTCAGCCCTATCGTGATTGGCTCGACAGCACCCAGATCGTGCTCGAGGAATTGAAGGACGCGCCGGTCAAGGGCCAGCGCTCCAACCTGCCGCTGCTCGATCGCCAGCAGGCGTTCGGCTACACTCAGGAAGACATCAACATCCTGCTGACGCCGATGGCGTCGACCGGCGAGGAAGCCAACGGCTCGATGGGCAACGACACGCCGCTGTCGGCGCTGTCGGACAAGCCGAAGCCGCTGTTCACTTACTTCAAGCAGAACTTCGCCCAGGTCACCAACCCGCCGATCGATCCGATCCGCGAGGAGCTGGTGATGAGCCTGGTGTCGATCATCGGCCCGCGGCCGAATCTGTTCGACACGCCCGGCCTCGCCGGCCACAAGCGTCTCGAAGTGCGCCAGCCGATCCTGACCGACGGCGACCTGGAGAAGATCCGCTCGATCTCCGAGGTCGGCGACTCGCACTTCAAGTCGCGCACGCTCGACACCACCTTCCACGCCGGCCTCGGGGCCAGCGGCATGGAGCAGGTGCTCGACGATCTCAACGCCCGCGCCGAAGCCGCGGTGCGTGACGGCGTCAACATCATCATCCTCAGCGACCGCGCCACCGGCTCGGATCGGATCCCGATCCCGTCGCTGCTGGCCTGCGCCTCGGTGCATCATCATTTGATCCGCGTCGGGCTGCGGACTTCGGTCGGCCTCGTCGTCGAAAGCGGCGAGCCGCGCGAAGTGCATCACTTCGCCTGCTTGGCCGGTTACGGCGCCGAAGCCATCAACCCGTATCTGGCGTTCGAGACCATCATCGCGCTCAAGGACAAGCTGCCGACCAAGCTCGACGACTACGAGATCGTCAAGCGCTACATCAAGTCGATCGGCAAGGGCCTGCTGAAGGTGATGTCCAAGATGGGCATCTCGACCTATCAGTCCTATTGCGGCGCGCAGATCTTCGACGCCGTCGGCCTGCGCAACGACTTCATCGCCCAGTACTTCGCCGGCACGCATTCGCAGATCGAAGGCGTCGGCCTGGCGCAGATCGCCGAACAGACCGTGCGCCGTCATCACGACGCGTTCGGCGAGGCGCTGGTCTACAAGAGTGCGCTCGATGTCGGCGGCGAATACGCCTTCCGTTCGCGCGGCGAGGATCACGCCTGGACCGCCGAGTCGGTTTCGACGCTGCAGCACGCCGTGCGCGGCAATTCGCAGGATCGCTACCGCGCCTTCGCCAAGCTGCTCAACGATCAGCAGGAGAAGCTGCTGACGCTGCGTGGCCTGTTCAAGATCAAGGGCGCCGAGGCCGACGGCCGCAAGCCGGTGCCGCTCGCCGAAGTCGAATCGGCCGCCGACATCGTCAAGCGGTTCTCGACCGGCGCGATGAGCTTCGGCTCGATCTCGCGCGAGGCGCACACCACGCTGGCGATCGCCATGAACCGGATCGGCGGCAAGTCGAACACCGGCGAGGGCGGCGAGGAGGCCGATCGCTTCAAGCCGATGCCGAACGGCGACTCGATGCGCTCGGCCATCAAGCAGGTCGCCTCGGGCCGCTTCGGCGTCACCACGGAGTATCTCGCCAACTCCGACATGATGCAGATCAAGATGGCGCAGGGTGCCAAGCCCGGTGAAGGCGGTCAGCTGCCCGGCCACAAGGTCGACGCGACCATCGCCGCGGTGCGCCACTCGACGCCGGGCGTCGGCCTGATCTCGCCGCCGCCGCATCACGACATCTACTCGATCGAGGATCTGGCGCAGCTGATCTACGATCTCAAGAACGTCAATCCGTCGAGCGCCGTCTCGGTCAAGCTGGTGTCGGAAATCGGCGTCGGCACGGTCGCGGCCGGCGTCGCCAAGGCTCGCGCCGACCACGTCACTATCGCGGGCTTTGAGGGCGGCACCGGCGCTTCGCCGCTGACCTCGATCAAGCACGCCGGCAGCCCGTGGGAAATCGGCCTCGCCGAGACGCATCAGACCCTGGTGCGTGAGCGGCTGCGCTCGCGCATCGCCGTGCAGGTCGACGGCGGCTTCCGCACCGGCCGCGACGTCGTCATAGGCGCGCTGCTCGGCGCGGACGAGTTCGGCTTCGCTACCGCGCCGCTGATCGCGGCCGGCTGCATCATGATGCGCAAGTGTCATCTCAACACCTGCCCGGTCGGCGTCGCGACGCAGGACCCGGTGCTGCGCAAGCGCTTCACCGGCCAGCCCGAGCACGTCATCAACTACTTCTTCTTCGTCGCCGAAGAAGTCCGCGAGCTGATGGCCTCGCTCGGCTATCGCAGCTTCAACGAAATGATCGGCCAGTCGCAGATGCTCGACCAGGCCGCTCTGGTGGCGCACTGGAAGGCCAAGGGCCTCGACTTCTCCAAGCTGTTCTACAAGCAGAAGGCGGCGCCGGGTCAGAGCGTGTATCACACCGAGACCCAGGATCATCACCTCGGCAACGTGCTCGACCGCAAGCTGATCGCCAGCGCCCAGGCGGCGATCGATCGCGGCGCGCCGGTGAAGATCGAGACCGAGATCAACAACACCGACCGCTCCGCCGGCGCCATGCTGTCGGGCACGGTCGCCAAGCATTACGGCCACGCCGGCCTGCCGGCCGACACCATCCAGGTGCACCTCAAGGGCACCGCGGGTCAGGCGTTCGGCGCCTGGCTGGCGCGCGGCATCACCTTCGATCTCGAAGGCGAAGGCAACGACTATGTCGGCAAGGGCCTGTCGGGCGGCAAGATCATCGTCCGGCCGCCGTCGATCTCCGGCATCGTGCCGGAGCATTCGATCATCGTCGGCAACACCGTGATGTACGGCGCCATCGAGGGCGAGTGCTACTTCCGCGGCGTCGCCGGCGAGCGCTTCGCGGTGCGTAATTCGGGCGCCGTCGCGGTGGTCGAAGGCGCCGGCGATCATTGCTGCGAATACATGACCGGCGGCATCGTCGTCGTGCTCGGCAAGACCGGGCGCAACTTCGCGGCCGGCATGTCGGGCGGCGTCGCCTATGTGCTGGACGAAGACGGCGCCTTCGCCAAGCTGTGCAACATGGCGATGGTCGAGCTCGAGCCGGTGCTGTCCGAAGAGCTGATCAACGAAGGCGCCTTCCACCAAACGGGCGATCTCGAAGCGCACGGCCGGGTCGACGTGTTCGCCGATCTGCTCGGCAGCGACGTCGAGCGGCTGCACGTGCTGATCTCGCGCCACGCCAAATACGCCGGCTCCAAGCGCGCCCAGGACATCCTGGCGAACTGGACCACGTATCTGCCGAAGTTCCGCAAGGTGATGCCGGTCGAGTATCGCCGCGCGCTGCGCGAGATGAAATCCCGCGCCGCCGAGGAGCCGAAAATCGCCATCGGGGCGTAGTGACTAAGCGAAGCCGTCACCCTGAGGCGCCCGCGCAAAGCGCGGGCCTCGAAGGGTGACAGCCGCAGGGGAATGCTGCAGAACATTCATCCTTCGAGGCTCGCCCTTCGGGCGAGCACCTCAGGATGACGACCGGATAAGAATTCAGGGGCGTTGGTAGTCTGATGGGCAAGGTCACGGGATTTCTGGAAATCGAGCGGCACGATCGCAGCTACGCGCCGGTCGCCGAGCGGGTGAAGACCTACTCTGAGTTCGTCGTTCCGCTCAGCGACAAGGACCTGCGCGACCAGGCGGCGCGCTGCATGAATTGCGGCATCCCGTTCTGCCACGGCACCGGCTCGGCGCAGCCCGGCACGCCGGGCTGTCCGGTCAACAACCAGATCCCGGACTGGAACGACCTCGTCTACAACGACAATTGGCAGGAAGCGTCGCGCAACCTGCACTCGACCAACAACTTCCCGGAGTTCACCGGCCGCATCTGCCCGGCGCCGTGCGAAGCGTCGTGCACGCTGAACATCGACGACAACCCGGTCACGATCAAGACCATCGAATGCGCCATCGTCGATCGCGCCTTCGACAACGGCTGGCTCAAGCCGGAAGTCGCCGCGCTGAAGACCGGCCAGAGCGTCGCCATCATCGGCGCCGGCCCGGCAGGCCTCGCCGCCGCCCAGCAGCTCGCGCGCGCCGGCCACGACGTCCACGTCTATGAGAAGCTCGCCAAGGCCGGCGGCCTGCTGCGCTACGGCATTCCCGACTTCAAGATGGAGAAGCATCTGATCGACCGCCGCGTCGCCCAGATGGAAGCCGAAGGCGTCACCTTCCACTACAACACGCCGGTCGGCGGCAACGCGCCCGGCGCGGTCGATCCGGCCGAGCTGCTGAAGAAGTATGACGCCGTCGCGCTCACCGGCGGCGCCGAGTATCCGCGCGATCTGGCGATCCCCGGCCGCGAGCTTTCCGGCGTGCACTTCGCCATGGACTTCCTCACCCAGCAGAACCGCCGCGTCTCCGGCGAGCCGCTCGGCGACAAGCCGGAGATCCTGGCCACCGGCAAGCGCGTGGTGGTGATCGGCGGCGGCGACACCGGCTCGGACTGCATCGGCACTTCGATCCGCCAGGGCGCCACCTCGGTGACCCAGATCGAGATCATGCCGGCGCCGCCCGAGAAGGAAAACAAGGCGCTGACCTGGCCGAACTGGCCGATGAAGATGCGCACCTCGTCGAGCCAGGCCGAAGGCGCGGCGCGCGACTTCGCCGTCAACACGGTGTCGTTCGAAGGCGAGAACGGCGCCGTCAAGAAGCTCAACTGCGTCCGCGTCGACGGCAAATTCCAGCCGATCCCCGGCACCGAATTCGTGATCGAAGCCGACCTCGTGCTGCTCGCGATGGGCTTCGTCTCCCCGGTCAAGGACGGCCTCCTCGCCCAGCTCGGCGTCGCGCTCGACCAGCGCGGCAACGTCAGCGCCGACCTCAACCACTTCACCACCTCGCTGGACAAAGTCTTCGCCGCCGGCGACATGCGCCGCGGCCAGTCTCTGGTGGTCTGGGCGATCAGGGAAGGGCGCCTGTGTGCGCAGGCGATCGACCGGTATCTGATGGGAAGCACGACGCTGCCGCGGTAGGGGGCGCACAGCAGCGCCGTAGGATGGGCCGAGCGCAGCGAAACCCGTCAAAGCCGCGTCGCACAGCGATGGGTTTCGTGGTGCTCAAGCCATGCTACGGCTTGAGGTCGTAGCCGACAGCTCCACATCGAAGCGTCATGCGCGGGCTTGACCCGCGCATCCATCGCGCGCGTAAGCGCGCAACTAAACCAACAGCACAGCCTCATCCTGAGGAGCCGCGGCGAAGCTCGAAGAGCGTAGCCGGGGCGTCTCGAAGGATGGATTGCCGGGTCAAGCCCGGCAATGACGTTGCCTTGTAGGATGGGTTGAGCGCAGCGAAACCCATCACGCCTCGCCGCGCAGCGATGGGTTTCGCGTTGCTCAATCCATCCTACGGCGTCGTTTCCTTACCCGACAGACGGACTCGGAAACGGAATTACGGTCGCTGATTTGCGACCGCGCGGCATCCGCCGCCAGTAGCCGCGGACATGCTGCAGCCTCCCATCGCGAATGCGATAGTACGGCTCAATCCATAGGCGATCATTGGAAGTCATTGGTAGTTCCTTTCCGGGGTTTGAAGGGAACGCAAACGCGACGCGCGACGACACACCGGTCGTTGGTTGACCAGTGCGCCGCGCGGCCTCGGAACTGATTTTGAGGGCTTTCGGAGGTTTGCCGGCTCAGCGGCAAAGCCTCCTGATCCTTGAATGAAAAAGCCCGGCACAAGGCCGGGCTTTTGGAAAATTAGCGCTATAACGTCGGGGACAGCTTCGGTTGTGGGCGACTGGATCAGACAGATCCACTTACCCCGGTGAGCAAGTCTCCTTGCCGTCGCATAGTTAGAAGATCGCCGGGTCGATCTGTCCTATTCGATCTCAGGGCGCGAACTGCAAAGTTAGTGCCCTTACACCGTTGCTTATAGGCAGTGCTCTCCAAATAGCCGAAACCGCTCTTTGAGCGCCTTCCGCCTTAGGTGAGCGACGATCATCGCCGCCGAACAGACTAGAGGTAGGAATCCCGCGCTGCGGGGCATTGAAACTTGATCTGTTCGGTCTTGGCACAGGACGCTACGCGCGTGGTGTACCATCACCTGCTTTGATGGTTCTCTGCACAAACAGCGGATCAGTGCAGTCCCCGGACCCCTCTCAGCCCGGGGCTGATTGGTTAGAACCCAAAGTCAAGTTGATCACTCGATCTGCGGAGGCTCCTGGTGAGGCGGTTGGACCGGCGCCCAGAGGGCACCATATGCCTCTTCCCATTTCTCCAACGCGGGTACGAACGAACAAACACGTCTTTAGGCCCTTTGCCGTGGATACTACCCATGGCATAGGCTCCTTCTGTCAGGCGGTTATCCCGCCGCTCGTCTGCCCATATGCAGACCGGCGCCTAGAGCCAGCGTGTGCTGGTGACAGTAGGAGTGACCGGGGACGGCACTGAAACTACAAAGGCTCGACATGCCTCCTTTCCGGCAATATTTCCCAACCACCCAAAATCGGATGTTGTGCCCCGCCCAATAGGCCGGCAGGCGTAAGCGGTTGCTGCGATCGTGGACCTGCAAGCACCCGCCAACATCAAGTGAACATCGAGGTTCACCCGAGCACTGGCAAAGCTTTGCACTTTGGGTGACATCAAAGGTGGCACCCAAAGTGGCTGATTGGATGATGCGTTTCCCTGGTTGACGGCTACCGACAAAACGTCGCTGCCGAATCGATCATCCAATGTTGAAATCGGACTACCGAAATCGGCCGTCGTCAACGGGTCACACACGTATATAGAACCGTTGAAACGCATGGGAATGTGAAGAGGCGGACGCTGGTCGGCGCGACAACTCGATCGCGGTTGAGAGCTCTCCCTTGACGAATTCGTTTAATAGGAATAAAAGCCAGATCACCCTCTCCCATCGAGGGGCGCCTCCGGAGGCGTCTTGAGGCGGGGGGAGGGTGGCGGCGTCCTGCGCGTCGTGGTTCGCAGCCACGGCCTCGGGAGGCGTCGGGTCCCCGTCCGGCTCCACTAAGAGAGCCTGCCACTTGGTAGTTGGCTGGACGCGGATCGGGTGAAGGGCGGGAAAGCGCCCGGATGAAGCGGTGCGGAGGCATCGCGCCCGATCCCGGAAGCACGGGCCTGACAGCCATAAATCGCCGCGGTGGGCGCGCCAAAGCGGCGTTGCGCGGTGGCTCTATGTCATCGCGAGACTCACCAACACATCCGCGCCGCGCGGCGCGCCCCCGCCCCTCGGGTCACGAGGGACGCAAACCTCGGGCTCGATGAGCCGCGAGAGGGATTTGCCGTGGCTGTTTGAAATGTGGATCGGAACGTGGAGATGCGGGACGCCTGCCTCACTCACAGCGTCATCGCCCGACTTGATCGGGCGACCTAGTATTCCAGTGCGCTAGTTGGGATGCAGTGCGTAGTCGCGGGTGCACTGGAATACTGGATCCCCGCATGCGCGGGGATGACGGTTGGTTGTGGGGCGCGCGTGGTGGCGTCAATGAGGGCGCGCTAAGTAACCGATGGACCCTCGACTCGTCATTCCGGGGCACGCGCGGAGCGCGTGAGCCCGGAATCCATAGCCCCTGTGTTGGCGGTTACGTCGAGGCGCAGGTGACTGCGGCTTCGCCACGTCGCTGATTCTGCGGCGTATGGATTCCGGGTTCGCGCTTCGCGCGCCCCGGAATGACGCCGAGAGAGGTGATGCGACCTCACGCATTCCTCGCCATCAGGCCGCCATCGACAGGAATAACGGCGCCGGTGATGAACGACGCAGCGGGCAGGCACAGGCTCAGGGTCATGTGGGCGACTTCTTCGGGGGCGCCGTAGCGGCGCAGCGCGGTGCGGCGGCGGGCGTAGGTCTGCTTGTGCTCGTCGCTGATGCGGTCGGTCATCGCGGTGGTGATCGGGCCGGGGCAGATGCAGTTCACCGTGATGCCCTCGGGGCCGAGTTCGACCGAGAGCGACCGCGTCAGGCCGGTGACGCCGGCCTTGGCGGCGGAGTAAGCACTGTGGGTGGCGGTGGCGCCGAGCGCTTCGGTCGAGGCGATGTTGACGATGCGCGGGCTCGGCGACTTCCGCAAATACGGCAGCGCGGCGCGGATCACGCGGGGATGCGCGCTCAGCATCACGGCAAGCGCGCGGTCCCACACCGCGTCGTAGCCTGCGTCGTCGATCGGCAGCGCCGCCGAGATGCCGGCATTGTTGATGACGATGTCGAGGCCGCCGAGCTGCTGCGCGATGGCGTCGACGCCGCTCCTGATCGCCGCCGCATCGCCGACA
>NZ_BADD01000046.1 GCF_000333455.1 Rhodopseudomonas sp. B29 | reverse complement strand
ATCCACTGCCCCCGCAGCGCGTTTAACACGGGTCGCGGCCCGCCCCCTCTCCCGCTTGTGGGAGAGGGTTGGGGTGAGGGCGTTCCTGGTCGAGATCGAGCCTCGGGCGGACGAGCGTGGCTTCTTCGCCCGAACCTTTTGCGAGCAGGAGTTCGCGGAGGCCGGCCTCGTCAACCGCTTCCCGCAGGCCAGCGTCTCCTACAACACCAAGCGCGGCACCGTCCGTGGCATGCATTTTCAGGACGATCCGCACGGTGAGACCAAGCTGGTGCGCTGCGTGGCCGGCGCCGTCCATGACGTCATCGTCGATCTGCGCAAGGATCAGCCGAGCTACGGCCGGTCGATCGCCGTCGAACTGAGCGCTGCTAACCGCTGCGCGCTGTACATTCCCAAGGGCTTCGCGCACGGTTTCCAGTCGCTCGCGGACCACAGTGAGCTTCTGTATCTGATCGATGTGAGCTACGTCGCCGATGCGGCGCGCGGCGTGCGTTGGAACGATCCGTTCATCGACGTGAAATGGCCGGAGCCGATCGCGGTGATCTCCGATCGGGATTTAGCTTTCGCCGATTGGGTACCATGACCCGCCGCGCCATCGTCACCGGTGCGACAGGATTCATCGGCCGCAACACGCTCGAGCCGTTGCGTCAACTCGGTTTCGAGGTGCATGTCCTCGGCCGTCAGCGCCCCGAAGCGCCAGACGTGACGTTCCACGCCTGCGACGTTCTCGACACCTGTGCGGCAGCGGCGGCAGTCCGGTCGATCGCCGCCAGCCATCTGCTGCACTTCGCCTGGAACGTCGAGCCTGTAAAGTTCTGGGCGACGCCGCTCAACCTCGACTGGGTGAGCGCCAGCCTGGGCTTGCTACGCGCCTTTACCGAGGCTGGCGGAACCAGAGCGGTTCTGGCTGGAACATGCGCTGAATACCGTTGGGGCGATAACCTGCCGCTGGACGAGCTGCGCTCGGAGCTGGCACCCGGCACGCTCTACGGAGTCGCCAAGGACGCGCTGCGGCGGATCGCATCGGCCTACGCCGATCAAACCGGCCTGTCGCTGGCCTGGGGGCGGATCTTTTTCATGTACGGTCCCGAGGAAAAGCCGGGTCGCTTGGTGAGCGATGCGATCACTTCGCTGACGGCCCGTCGGCCATTCCCGACGACCGACGGTACGCAGCGCCGGGACTTCATGCACGTTGCCGATGTCGGCAGGGCGTTCGTGGAACTGCTCGCCAGCGACGTCCGCGGTCCTGTCAATATCGCCACAGGCGAAGCAGTTCGCGTGCGCGACGTACTCGAGACCATCGTGCGCCACGCCGGCGGAGCGGAACTATTAAAGCTCGGCGAGCGGGCGCGCCCGGCGGATGATCCCGAACTGATCGTTGCTTTGGCGCAACGCTTGCATAACGAAGTCGGCTTCGTACCACGTTATTCGCTGGAAGAAGGGGTTGCGGACACGATAAAGTGGTCGTTGCAGCCGCGGGCACTTCCGCTGTGAGTCTGCGTCGGCTGGCACGATAACCATCACGTCGACTGCGACCGGCTGGTGAGGGGGAGCTCGGATGAGTGACGTAGCGGTTTTCTACCTCGCGCGTGCCAAGGAGGGCCTGGAGCACTTCCAGGCCTTCGCTCAGTCGCTGAGAAGGCATCCCGCCGGTATCGACTACGACCTGATCCTGATCTGCAAGGGGTTCGAGAAGCGCGCGGAATCGGTGCTGGTGTCTCGAATCTTCGCCGGAATCCCGCACCGGCTGACCTATGTGGACGATGATATCGGCCAGGACATCCAGGCCTATAAAGTCGCCGCTGCACGATTCACGCACACCTACGCCTGCTTCTTCAACACTTTCAGTGAGATCGTCGCCGACGACTGGCTGAAGAAATACTACCAGGCGATGACTTCGCCGCAGGCCGGTCTCGTCGGCGCCACCGCATCGTTCGAGAGCCTGAACAATTCGTATCGGCTGATCTTCGCCGCGCAGTGGCTGGCCAGTCAGCCGCTGCGCTATCACGAAGAGCTGTATCGCTCGTTCAGGTGGCTGATCGGTTCGCCCTACGGCGCGGTGCCGAATGGCAAGACGGCCCTCCGCCGCATCCGCCGGCTGCTCGGCGACGTGCTCAATAACCGTCCGCGGCTGGACGAGGTGATGCCGGACTTTCCGGCGGCCTGGGCGCGGGTCTCGGCCGAGGGTGCGCCTTACCGGTTCGCAACGGATTTTCCGAACTTCCCCAATCCCCACATCCGCTCCAACGCCTTCATGGTGCGGCGTCAGGAGATGCTCGATACGCCGCTTGCGGCCGGAGACAAGAAGCTCGCCGGCTGCAACTTCGAGAGCGGCGCGGACGGATTGTCGGCGCGCATCCTGAAGCGTGGGGAGCGGCTGCTGCTGGTCGGCGCAGACGGCGTTGCCTATGATATTCCCGAATGGATGAATGCCGGCTGCTTCCGGTCGAAGGATCAAAGCAACCTTCTGGTCGTCGATAACCAGACCAAGGCCTATATGGCGTTCTCCGAGCCGGAACGCGCCGTCAATCGGGCTCTGGCGTGGGGCTCCTATCTGCCCGGGACGCCGCCGACGATTTACGGCAATCATTTCGACGATCGGCGGCCGCTATCGGAGTTCGGCAGGCTGCCTCGGCAGCCGGCCCGCGAGCGCTTCCTGTCGATCGTCATCCCGACCCACAATCGTCTCGAACTGACGATCGACGCCATCCGCACGGTCCAGAAGCAGAACTACCAGAACTGGGAAATCGCGGTCTTCGACAACGCCTCGAACGAAGACGTCTCGGCCGCGGTCCGCGCTCTGGGCGACGACCGCATCCGCTGCGAGCGCTCGGACGAATTCCTGCCGGTGACCAAAAGCTGGAATCGCGCCCTGAACATGGCGCGCGGCGAGTACGTCACGCTGATCGGCGACGACGACGGCCTGGCGCCCGGCTTCTTCGAGCGCATCGTCGAACTCGCCGACCGGTTCGACAGCCCCGAGGTGATCTTCTCGGCGCTCTATCAGTTTTTTCATCCCGGCGTGCTGCCGGGCAGGCCGCTCGGTTATGTGCAGACCCTGCCGACCGCCGATTTCATGAGCCAGCGCGACTATCCGTTCCTGCTCGACAAGCGCACTGCGCAGGAGGCCGTCGCCAGTTCGCTGAACCTGCGCCGCCGGTTCATGTTCAACATGCCGGCGTTCACCGTGCGCCGCGACTTCCTCGACTCGATCCGCCGTGACGGCGAGGTGCTGCATCCGCCGTTCCCGGATTACTACTTCGCCAAT
>NZ_BADD01000047.1 GCF_000333455.1 Rhodopseudomonas sp. B29 | reverse complement strand
GCCGCGGCAGAAGGTCGCCGGCTACGGCGCCGCCGCCAAGGGCAACACGTTCCTGAACTACTGCGGCGTCGGCTCCGAACTGGTATACGCCGTCGCCGATCGTAGCCCGCACAAGCAGAACACGCTGCTTCCGGGCAGCCGCATCCCGGTGATCTCGCCTGAAGCCATGCTGGCGAGCAAGCCCGACTATCTGCTGATCCTGCCTTGGAATCTGAAGGACGAGATCGTAGCCGACATGGCCGAACTACGCTCGTGGGGCGGTCAGTTCGTCACGGCGATTCCGAAGCTGCAGATTTTCTGAGGGAGAGCCGTTTGCGGTTCACCGAACTCAGTCTGCCCGGCGCGTTCCTGGTCGAGATCGAGCCTCGGGCGGACGAGCGTGGCTTCTTCGCCCGAACCTTTTGCGAGCAGGAGTTCGCGGAGGCCGGCCTCGTCAACCGCTTCCCGCAGGCCAGCGTCTCCTACAACACCAAGCGCGGCACCGTCCGTGGCATGCATTTTCAGGACGATCCGCACGGTGAGACCAAGCTGGTGCGCTGCGTGGCCGGCGCCGTCCATGACGTCATCGTCGATCTGCGCAAGGATCAGCCGAGCTACGGCCGGTCGATCGCCGTCGAACTGAGCGCTGCTAACCGCTGCGCGCTGTACATTCCCAAGGGCTTCGCGCACGGTTTCCAGTCGCTCGCGGACCACAGTGAGCTTCTGTATCTGATCGATGTGAGCTACGTCGCCGATGCGGCGCGCGGCGTGCGTTGGAACGATCCGTTCATCGACGTGAAATGGCCGGAGCCGATCGCGGTGATCTCCGATCGGGATTTAGCTTTCGCCGATTGGGTACCATGACCCGCCGCGCCATCGTCACCGGTGCGACAGGATTCATCGGCCGCAACACGCTCGAGCCGTTGCGTCAACTCGGTTTCGAGGTGCATGTCCTCGGCCGTCA
>NZ_BADD01000048.1 GCF_000333455.1 Rhodopseudomonas sp. B29 | reverse complement strand
TCAAGCAGCTCTACGAAGCGGGATTCTCAAGAACGGCGGCCGGCTCGCCTGCGTGTACTACGATGAGAACACGCTCGGCATCAACCAGCCCAACGAGATCGAAGGGTTGGCGAGCTGTCTCGATTACTTCAAGGCAGTCGCCAAGGACGATCCGTTCAGCGCCAAGTTGCAGGCCGAATACGATAAGGCCTATCCCGGCAACTTCCTGTTCGCGGCAGGCAGCGCGGCCACAGGCACCTATCGCGGCCTGAAGTTGTGGGAAGCGGCGGTGAAGGAGGCCGGCAAGATCGACCGCGACAGCGTGGCCGCCGCACTCGATCACGCCAAGATCGCCGAAGGCCCGGGCGGTCCTGCCGAGATGGTGCCCGGCAAGCGCCACTGCAAAATGAACATGTACACGGCGGTCGCCAAGAACGGCAATTACGAGATCGTCGAGCGCAGCAAGGGTCTGGTCGACCCGAAGGAATGCTGATGCGGGAACTGCGACTACATTCTCCACGCGCACGGACTGCACCTCTCCCCGCGTGCGGGGAGAGGTCGGCCGGCGGAGCGCAGCGGAGACGGCCGGGTGAGGGGGCGCGCCGGCGCAGCCGAGCCTCTGCGACTTGGGGAGCCGCCCCCTCATCCCGACCTTCTCCCCGCAAGCGGGGAGAAGGCGAAGGGGGCACGCGTCTTGCTTGTGATCGAACGCTTCGATTGTTCCTCACCTTGGCGGTTCGATGACGGAAGCTACTTCGACTCTCGCGCCGGTCGCCGTGTCGCGGACACGCCGGCGCTCGATACTGCCCATCATCGAGCTGGTGATGCTCGCGATATTCCTGCTGTTGCCGCTGGTGCTGCAGGACTATCTCACCGTGTTCATGACACGCGTGCTGATCCTGTGCCTGTTCGCGCTGTCGTTCGATCTGGTCTGGGGCTATGCCGGCATCATGAGCTTCGGCCAGGCGGTGTTTTTCGGCGGCTCCGGGCTACGGCGTGGCGCTGCTCGGCCGCGATCTCGGCGTCTCTTCAATGCTGCTGGTCGTGCCGGCCGGCGTGCTGATCCGCTTCGCGCT
>NZ_BADD01000049.1 GCF_000333455.1 Rhodopseudomonas sp. B29 | reverse complement strand
CTGCGGTCGGCCTGCTGCCGGCGGCGCTGTCATCGGGTATCGGTTCGCAGGTGCAGAAGCCGCTGGCGATCGTGGTGGTGGCCGGCATGATGCTGGCGCCGGGCGTCATCCTGATCACGCTGCCGGTCCTGATCTCCTACTTCTCCAGGCGTCAATCTGGCTTTACACCGCCGCCTGCGCGGGTCTCGGAGCCGTCCACAGAATTGTGACCCTGCCGCTCCGGAAGGATCCGCAAGTAATGATCCGAGGGTGGGCCGCTTAGTAGTAGCAGCAGGCTCCGGGCAGCGCGGATTGCAGCAGAAAATCAACCCGCGGCGTCGTTACTTCGCATTGCGACGAGACGATGACGCCGTTCGCGTCAATTCGGCGCAAGCCTGGTTTGATATGCGTCAACGATGGTTGCGTGCGCTATGTGAAACTTCAATCATGGCTAGATTACTAGTTTACCGATGCCCTGAGAACGGTCTGATGACTCAGACTTGGCTCGCCGATGACGGCGAGGGCGATCGGCTGGCCTATGAAGCCGTGTATTGCTTGGCCTGCTCGAAGCAGCATTTCATCAGTGTCGCCACCGGCCGCTCGATGGGCGAGAGCGATGCTGCCGTCACGGTGACGCATGGTCCGATCTTTCCGCCCAATCAGCAGCGCCGCGACAGCGCAATCGCGGCGCAAGAGGCCGAGCGAGGTCGTTCGGCAGGGCGCAGTGAGGCCAAGGCACGTTGAGCGGAGACACGCTGAGCCGAGACACGCTGAGCCGACGAATTGCCGTTTCTCGGTGTTTCGTAGTCGTAAGCTGATCGTCCGGGGCGAAGCGAGCGGCCGCACGAATGGTCTCGGGACAGCTGCAATCGGCCTCACGCTGCGCTGCAGCGGTCAGGTGGCGCTGTCGATGAGGCTTTCGAGCAGTCGCTTCAGATCGGCAGTCGCCTTGTCGCCATAGCTCTTGGCGATGTGCGCTTCCTGATTCATCGCCAGCGTGTTGAGACGCTCGGTCAGCGCCTTGCCGCGGTCCGAACTGTACATCAGGACTTTCCGGCGATCGTCCGGGTCCTGCACGCGATACACCAGCGCGTCCGACACCATCCGGTCGATCATCTTGGTCAGGGTCGGATGATTGAGCAGCACCGCGTCTGCGAGTTCCCCCATCGAGTGCCCCTTGCGGTCGGACAGCACCTTGAGAATGCGCCATTGCTCGACAGGGACACCCTCGTCGCGCAGCCGCGCCTCGAGCTGCCGGTTGATCTCCCGGTTGGCTTGGGCCAGCAGATAGGCGAGATGTTCGGTGATCGGCGGATTGCGGCTGGGCGATTTGGCCACGGCTTGGACTTTTTTGCTCGGATTGGATGAATCAGAAGCGCGGATTGCTGCATCTATATGCACATCAATTCTTGAATATTCAATATTTTCAAATAGCATCCACCTTGTACGGGGTCAGACTTTCGCAAGGCTCCCCGTACCAGTCAGGAGAGGGCGTGCTTTCGGCTGTCGATCTGGGATGCGGGGGCGCAAGCGGCGCAGCGCCGCTCGGTTTGCTTGACGGGGCGTTTTCGCGCACAGGTGGCGCTTGGCTTGATGGAGCCGGCATCGGCCACGGTGCCGCGGCGCGGCGCGCCAACAACAAATTGCGGATCGCCAACTTCGTCACCTTCCAGGGCTCGGCCGGCGTCTGGGGTCCGCCTTCGGCCAATTCGGCGATTCTCGCCGCTGCCGAGATCAACAAGCGGGGCGGGATCCTCGGGCGCGAAATCGAACTGGTGATGTGCGATGCCGGCGAGCCGATCGACGATCTGGTCCGCCGACTTTCCCTCGCGGTGGAATTCGGCGACCTCGACCTGGTGATGGGCTCGCACATCAGCGCTGTTCGGGTCGCGCTACGCGGGGCGATCCGCGGCCGCATCCCTTACATCTACACGCCGCTCTACGAGGGCGGCGAGCGCACGCCGGGCGTAATGGCGATCGGCGAGACGCCGCGCTGGCAGAGCCGTCCGGCGATCGACTGGCTGACCCAGGTGAAGAAGGCGCAGCGCTGGTATCTGATCGGCAGCGACTATGTCTGGCCCTGGCAGTCGCATCGCGCCGTGAAGAAGTACATCACAGACGCCGGCGGACAGGTGGTCGGCGAGGAGTTCGTCCCGATCGGCGAGGATAATCACGAGAAGCATCTGGCCCGGATTCGCGCCGCGCGGCCGGACGTGGTGCTGATCTCGCTGATCGGCACCGACAGTATCACGTTCAACCGCTCGTTCGCCGAGGCCGGGCTTGCTGCGCGCATCCTGCGACTCGCGGGAGCGATGGACGAGACGGTGCTGCTCGGCATCGGCGCCGACAACACCGAGAATCTGTTCTGTGCATCGGGCTATTTCGGTTGCCACGATTCCAACGCCAACGACGAGTTTCGCGCCGCCTATCTGCGGGCGTTCGGTCCGACGGCACCGCCGATCGGCTCGGTGGGGCAGTCCAACTACGAAGGCCTGCGTTTCCTGGAAGCGATCGCCCAGAAAGCGCAGACGCTGGCGGTGCGTCCGCTGCTGCAGGCGGCGAAGAACGTCGTCTATCACGGCGCCCGCGGACCGGTGACGATTCGCGACGGCCGCTCGCGGATGACGATGCATCTGGCGGAAGCCGACGGTCTCGATTTCAAGCTGATACGCAGCTACTGAGCGTGCGCGAACGCTCGCTCGACCTGCTGCAAAATAATACTTGAAAAAGAAAATATTTCCGTATGTAGTACCTCGCGTGACGCGGCGGCCCCGCCACACCAGCAGCAGGTCGTTGTCGCGACCGCCGCCGCTGACCCGCCCCACGCGCAGGAGAAAAGCCTTGGCAGTTTCGCTTCCCACCCCGTTGCAGCTCCTCGACGTCGCCGAACAGTGCGGCTTGTCGCTGACCGATGAGGACGTCACCTCGTTCCGGGCGCTGATGCAGCCGTCGGTCGAGGCATACAACGTCGTCGCCGCGCTGCCGGATGAAGTGCCCCTCGTGCAATATCCGCGCACGCCGGGCTACACGCCCGGCCCCGACGAGAATCCGCGCAATGCCTGGTATCGCAAATCGAGCGTGAAGGGCGCCGCGTCCGGCAAGCTGAAGGGCAAGACGATCGCGCTGAAGGACAACATCATGCTGGCCGGCGTGCCGATGATGAACGGCTCCTCGACTCTCGAGGGCTACGTTCCGGACTTCGACGCCACGGTCGTTACGCGCATCCTTGATGCCGGCGGGGAGATCCTCGGCAAGACGCATTGCGAACATTTCTGTATGTCCGGCGGCAGCCACACCGGCTCCAACGGTCCGGTGCACAATCCCCACAAGATGGTTACTCCGCCGGCGGTTCGTCCTCTGGTAGCGCCGTGGTGGTCGCGCTCGGCGAGGCCGATATGGCGATGGGCGGCGACCAGGGCGGCTCGATCCGCATGCCGTCGTCGTTCAGCGGCACCTACGGCATGAAGCCGACCTGGGGGCTGGTGCCGTATACCGGCATCATGCCGATCGAAGTCTTCGTCGATCACACCGGTCCGATGACCGCCAATGTCGCCGACAACGCGCTGCTGCTTGAAGTCATCGCCGGCGACGATGGTTACGATCCGCGCATCCGCGCTCCCAAGGTGCACGAGTACACCAAGGCGCTCGGTCAGGGCATCAAAGGCATGAAGATCGGCATCGTGCGCGAGGGCTTTGAACAGCCCGGCGCCGAGCCTGCGGTGAACGAAAGCGTCCGCGAAGCCGCCAAGAAGCTGGCGAGCCTCGGCGCCACGGTCGAGGAGATCTCGATCCCGGCGCACAATCTCGCCGGCGCGGTGTGGATGCCGATCGGCACCGAGGGCATGACCCAGACCATGATGTTCGGCGACGGCTACGGGCTGAGCCGCCCGGATCTGTACTCGACCACGCTGATGAAGGCGCATCGCGGCTGGCGCGGCCAGGCGGACTCGCTGTCCGAAACCACCAAGATGATGTTGTTGTTCGGCACCTACATCAACAACACATTCGGTCCGCGCTACTATGGCAAGGCGCTCAACATCTCGCGTCGGATCTCCGCCGCCTACGACGCCGCGCTGGCGAAGTTCGATCTGTTGCTGATGCCGACGACGCCCATGAAGGCGACGCCGCTGCCGGCGCCGAACGCCGCGCGCGAAGAAATCATCGGCCGCGCCTTCGAGATGATCAGCAACACCGCGCCCTTCGACATCACCCATCATCCGGCGATGTCGATTCCGTGCGGCATGGTCGACGGCTTGCCGGTCGGCCTGATGCTGATCGGCAAGCACTTCGACGAGCCGACGATCTATCGCGCGGCGCATGCCTTCGAGCAGTCGGGCGACTGGAAGAAGATGTGAGCCAGCGTGTGACCCGCATCTGCCGGTAAGGTCGAATGGAAAACCTGCTCGTCGCCGTTTTCGAAATCCTGAGCTTCGGCGCCATCGTCGTTTTGGTGGTGCTGGGGCTCGGGATCATCGCCAGCATGATGGGGATCTTCAACTTCGCGCAGGGCGAGTTCGTGCTGCTCGGCGCCTACACCACCTATCTGGTCCACACCGCCGGCCTGCCGGTGTGGCTCGGTATGTTGGCCGCACCGTTCGTGGTCGGGGCGCTCGGCTTCGTGCTCGAGCGCCTGATCGTGAGACGATTCTATTCCGCGCCGATCGTCGCGATGCTCGGCACTTACGCGCTGGGCCTGATCATCCGCGAGATCGTTCGCGGCCTGATCGGCGGGCTCTATATTTCGGTGCCGGAGCCGATCGGCGGATCGATCACGATCGGCGCCGTGCACCTGTCAACCTGGCGGCTGGTGATCATCGTGATCACCGCGCTGGTGATGATCGCCAGCTATCTGTTGCTGTCGCGCACCTCGTTTGGTCTTCGCGTCCGGGCCTCGCTGGAAAATCCGGCGCTGGCCCGAGCCTCCGGCATCTCCACCAACGCGATCTACGGCGCCACCTTCGCGTTCGGCGCGGCGCTTGCGGGTCTCGCCGGCGCGCTGATCGTGCCGGTGTTCTCGCTGTTCGCCGATCTCGGCCTGCGTTTCCTGATCCAGGGTTTCGTCGCCGTGATGGTCGGAGGCATCGGTTCGTTCGCGGGCCCGGTTGCCGGTGCCGGCATCATCGGCACGCTGTCCGCGGCGCTGCCCTGGGTGATTCAGCCCGTGATCGCAGACGTCCTCGTCTTCGTGCTTGCCATCGTCTTCATCAAGTTCCGGCCTCAGGGCCTCGTATCGG
>NZ_BADD01000050.1 GCF_000333455.1 Rhodopseudomonas sp. B29 | reverse complement strand
CGATAGATCGGCCGTCGGCTGGAAGCAATGCTGAGCGGCATCTCAAGCCCGCCAGTCGAAATGGCACGGCTGTTCCGTCATGATCCCGACGCCATCGCCGAAACACTACGCTTCGCCGAGCAAATCGATTTCTCACTCGATCAGCTCAAATATCAATATCCCGACGAGCCGGTGCCGCCCGGCAAGACGGCGCAGCGCCATCTCGAGGATCTGACCTGGGCCGGCGCGCACAAATACTTCCCGGTGCGGATCCCGCCGCGCACCAAGAAGGTGCTGCACAAGGAGCTGCGGCTGATCCGCAAGCTGCGTTACGCGCATTACTTCCTCACCGTGCACGACATCGTGCAGTTCGCTCGCTCGCAGAACATCCTGTGCCAGGGTCGCGGCTCGGCGGCGAATTCGGCGGTCTGCTACGTGCTCGGCGTCACCGCGGTGAACCCGACCGAGGTCGATCTGCTGTTCGAGCGCTTCATCTCCAAGGAGCGGCTGGAGCCGCCGGATATCGACGTCGATTTCGAGCACATAAGGCGCGAGGAGGTGATGCAATATGTCTATCGCCGCTACGGCCGCCACCGCGCCGCGATCGTCGCCACCGTCATCCACTATCGGCCGCGCTCGGCGATCCGCGACGTCGGCAAGGCGCTGGGGCTGACCGAGGACGTCACCGCGGCGCTCGCCGACACCGTCTGGGGCAGCTGGGGCAAGGGCCTCAACGACATGCAGGTCAAGCAGGCCGGGCTTGATCCGGCGAATCCGATGATCGCGCTGGCGGTCGAGCTCGCCACCGAGCTGATCGAATTTCCCCGGCATCTGTCGCAGCATGTCGGCGGCTACGTGTTGACCCAGGACCGGCTCGACAGCTACGTGCCGGTCGGCAACGCCGCGATGGCGGACCGCACCTTCATCGAGTGGGACAAGGACGATATCGACGCGTTGAAGATGATGAAGGTCGACGTGCTGGCGCTCGGCATGCTGACCTGCATCCGCAAATGCTTCGACCTGATCGACGCCCACAAGCGCGAACGCTGGACGCTCGCCAGCCTGCCGCGCGAGGTACCGGAAGTTTACGACATGCTGTGCCGCGGCGAGTCGCTCGGCGTGTTCCAGGTCGAGAGCCGCGCGCAGATGAACATGCTGCCGCGGCTGAAGCCGCGACGGTTCTACGATCTCGTCATCGAGGTCGCGATCGTGCGGCCCGGCCCGATCCAGGGCGACATGGTGCATCCTTACTTGCGCCGGCGTAACAAGCAGGAAGACGTCTCCTATCCGTCGCCGTCGCCGCAGCACGGCGACAAGGACGAGCTGCGCCGCGTGCTGCACAAGACGCTCGGCGTGCCGCTGTTTCAGGAGCAGGCGATGCGCATTGCCATCGAGGCGGCGAAGTTCACGCCCGAACAGGCCAACGGCCTGCGCCGTGCCATGGCGACGTTCCGCAATGTCGGCACCATCGGCAAGTTCGAAGCCATGATGGTCGAGAACATGGTGGCGCGCGGCTACGAGCGCGTGTTCGCGCAGAACTGCTTCGAGCAGATCAAGGGTTTTGGGTCCTACGGCTTTCCCGAAAGCCACGCCGCGAGCTTCGCGCAGCTTGTCTATGCGTCGTCATGGCTCAAACACGTTCATCCCGATGCGTTCTGCTGCGCGCTGCTCAACTCGCAGCCGATGGGCTTCTACGCGCCGGCGCAGATCGTCGGCGATGCACGGGCCAACAAGGTCGAGGTGCGGCCGGTGGACGTATCGTTCAGCGAAGGCCAGTGCACGCTCGAACAACCAACCGGCAAGTATCACGCAGTGCGGCTCGGCTTTCGCATGATCGACGGCTTCCGCTGGGCCGATCCGGACGAGGAGCGGGTGCGGCGCGAGGCCGGCGAAGCGCCGAGCGACGACTGGGCTGCGCGCATCGTCGCGGCGCGGGCGAGGGGGCCGTTCAGTTCGCTCGAGCAGTTCGCCCGCATCACCGCGCTGCCGAAGCGCGCGCTCATTCTACTCGCCGATGCCGATGCGTTCCGCTCGCTCGGGCTCGACCGCCGCGCGGCGCTGTGGGCGGTGCGGCGGCTGCCCGACGACGTTCCGCTGCCGCTGTTCGAAGCCGCCAGCGCGCGCGAGCAGGAGGACGAGCGCGCCGCGCCGCTGCCTTTGATGCCGATGGCCGAGCACGTCGTTGCCGATTATCAGACGGTGCGGCTGTCGCTGAAGGGCCACCCGATGGAATTTCTGCGCGCGCTGTTCGCGGCCGAGCGGGTCGTGACGTGCCGCGACGTCTCGCAGTCCAAGCAGCGTGCCAACGGCCGCTGGATGCGCTGCGCCGGCGTGGTGCTGGTGCGGCAGCGGCCGGGCAGCGCCAATGGCGTGATCTTCATGACCATCGAGGACGAGACCGGCATCGCCAACATCGTGGTGTGGCCGGCGGTGATGGAGAAATTCCGCAAGGAAGTGATGGGCGCGCGGCTGGTGCTGGTCGAGGGCAAGGTCCAGGCGAGCCCGGAAGGCGTGGTGCATCTCGTCGCCGAGCGTCTGATCGACCGCAGCCATGAGATGGGCCGTCTCGCCGAAGGCCTGGTCCGCCCCGCGCTGCCCGATGGCACCGACCTCTACGAGCAACTCACCTCCGAAAAACGCAACTACGAAGCCCTCAACGGCGACCGCCGCGACACGCCCGACACCCCCGCCCAGCGTCATCGCCACCCCCGCGACGTCCGCATCCTGCCGCCGTCGCGGGATTTTCATTGAAGGGGGCGTCCAGTTGTTTCCACCCAAACGTAGCAATCGTCGCCTGAGTGTCGGGCCTCAGTTGTACGTGCCGTCGGTTGTCCGAGACCTTGAAGATTGCCTCTGATGAATCAGCCGCTGACGCGAGCCAGCCGCTGTTCCGCCAAATAACGAACGGGTGGTGCCCCGAGCGTTTTCCGAAACATGTTCACAAAGCTGCTGGCGTTTTCGTAGCCGAGCTCGAGGGCGACCGTTTTGACGCTGTTACCACTCGCCATTCCTTGCAATGCGAGGATGACATGAAGCTGGTGCCGCCACTGCCCGAAACTCATGCCGATCTCTTGAATCAAGAGGCGGCTCAAGGTGCGCTCGCTCATGCCGAGCGTGCCGGCCCAATTCGAGACTGAAGTCTTTGCGCTCGGCTCGGCGATCAACATTTCGGCCAGCCGCCGCAGACGTGCGTCTCGGGGCATGGGTAGACTCAAATTCCCCACGGGCGCGTCGGACAATTCGTCCAACAGGGTCATCACCAGTCGATCCTCGCGTCCTCCGAGCGGATAGCACTCCGGAAATTGCGCAACCTTGAGGATCAATTCCCGGACGAGCGGTGATATCGACAGCGTGCAGCACGTCTCGGGAAAGTTTTTGACCGCATTTGGCTCGAAGTACAGGCAGTGGCATTCCAAAACGCCATCGCCGCGGGCCGAGTGCGCCAGCTGACCCGGAATCCACAGAGCGCATCCGGGCGGCACGAGCCAAACGGTGCCGGCCGTCTCGCAGCACAAAATGCCCCGCTGCGAGTAGAGCAGCTGAGCCTTGCGATGCTGATGCCGGCCATAGGCCCAATCATTCGACATCACTCCGCTTCGCAGCGCGACGGTGCGCGGTACAAGGTCGATGTCGGTTTCAACGGTGCGATCGAGCATCTTGCAGCCTGGCAGCATCCTATCGCCGGCGATTGCCGATCATGGTGATCCATGCATGAGCATTGCAGATCGTGCGCCTGACAGCCACCCAGGACGCCGCTTCTTTGAACGAATCTAAGGGCGTGGCGCGAGCCTCAGCCTGCGCGGATGGACCCGCCGAGAAGCTTTACGGACCCATCAGTTGCTCGCAACAGCCGCCAAGATGAGCGAATTGCGTAAAAGCCGGGCAAGGCCACAGCAATGGCTGCCGTCGCGGCGATATGAAGGCCGTCCCGCATGCCGTCGAAGACGCCTCCCAAGACGCTCAGGGCAACCAGCAGGCTGCCGAGGAGCGCGACCGCCCAATTTACAACCCGACTGGTCGTGATGAGCGGAACCAGAATCGGCACGACCCATATCGAGCACGCGACGCCGAAGTACCAGAGGGCAGTTGCATCGAACGGCGTCGATGGGCCGGCACCATCGATCTGGTGGTTGACCAATGTAAGAATTTGGATCACCGCGTAGATCGTATTTCCGAGGCCGCAGATCAACCACAGCAGTGCCACGTTTTGACGAGTGATCTGAGCCAGCAGATGATTGTTCACTTCTGTCATGATGTTCACCGATTTGAAAGACGACATTTCGAATTGAGGAGCAGCTTGCGATCAGAAATTGCCGCGCGTATTCAGAGCGACGCCAAGTGCCTCAGCAAATTGTGATACACGCCGGTCAGCATGAGAACGCCCTCCGTATCGCCGGCCAACGACCGACGCACGTCGATGATGCCGCGATCGAGATCGTAGAGCAGGGTCCGAAGCCCTTCTTCCTTGATCATCGATTGAGTCCAGAAGAACGAGCACAAGCGCGCGCCTCGGGTGATCTCGTTGACACGGTGCAGGCTTCCGGCCGGATAAAGGACCATGCTGCCTGCTGGCAGCTTGACGGCATGAACGCCATAGCTGTCTTCGACGACCAGCTCGCCGCCATCATATTCGTCGGGTGCCGACAGGAAGAGCGTCGAAGACAGATCGGCGCGCATGCGAATGCCGAGTCCCGGAACGGACCGCACCGCGCCGTCGACATGGGCATTGAAGAACATCCCGGTGTCGTAGCGATTGAAGAGAGGCGGCAGAACGCGCAATGGCAGTGCGGCGCTGTTGAACAGCGGATTGCGGCCCAGAGCCTGAAGGATGATATCACCGGCACGGCGTGCCTCGGGCGAATCCTCGGGCAGCTGAACGTTGCGTTTGGCACGGGCTGCTACCTCGCCCGCGGTCGCCCGCCCATCGATCCAGTCGGCAGAGTCGACGATACTGCGCACCAAACTGACTTCTTCGGCGGAGAGGAGTTGGGGGATCTCGATCAGCATTTGGCTCAGAACCTGGTCGCTGCGGTGATGGTGAAAGTCCGGCCCGCAACCGGGGTCGCGTAGCCGTTGCCGAACGCCGAGCCGTAGGTCAGCTTGTTCGTGAGATTCGTGATCTTGAGCGCGAGATGGTATTGATCGTTGGGGTCGTAGGAGACCATCGCATCGATCGTGGTCGCGGCGGGGATCATCATTGAGTTGAGGTTGTTGAGATAATACTCCGACCGATAGTTCAGGCCGCCGCCGACAAGAAGATGTCCCGGCACTCTCGGGATCAAGGGGGCGATGTCGTAAGTCGTCCAGATCGCGAGCCCATTTCGGGACACGTAGGGGACCCGATTGCCCGCCGCCGAGACCGGCGTGAAGGCGTTGATCGTGGACATGACAATCTTGCTGTCCATGTACGAATAGGAGGCCTGCACGTCCCAGTTGGTCGTCAGTTTCCCCGTCAATCCAAGCTCGACTCCCTGGACCTGAACCTTGTCGTCGGTCGTCGTCTGGATTCCGGATGTCGGGTCGAGATAGGAAGCGTTGTTCTTGTCGACGCGGAACAACGCTGCGGTCGCCCCAAGGCGGCCGTCGAACAGCCCCCATTTTGCGCCGACCTCATAGGTCGTATCCGCCTCCGGCTGCAGATTGGGGACCGACGGCGTCTGCGACAAACCGAGCGACGTGCTCAGTGACGTGATGTTGTTGCCCTGCGGGGTAAACGAGCGTGAATAGCTGACGTAATAGCTTTGATGCGACGTCGGCTCGAAGATCACGGAAGCCTTCGGGCTGGCGAACTCCGTTGTCGAGGAGAGCGGGGATGCCGCCAATTGGCCGTCGACCTGATAGTGATCCCACCGAACACCGGAAAGGATCGAGAGCATAGGGGTCAGCCAAATTCGGTCGCTGATGAAGGGGCCGACATCCCAGCTCGTGGCCGACAATTGATTGCCGGGAAGCATTCCCAACGTGAACCCGAGTGAATTGGAAAAGATCGGATTGAGGAGAGTCCCCGCAGGTTCGGGACCTGCGGGGAGGTAGAAGTTGGTCGTCGCATGTTGAGAATAGGCATCGAGGCCGACGACAACCTTGTGCTTGAACGGTCCCGTATCGAACAGCATCGTGGCGGTCGTCACGTTCTCGCCGCCGTAACTCGTCTGCTTGGTGCCGCCGACCGACCAGATCGAGTAGGGCGTCGCCAGTTTCCCGGCAAGAACGTCGGTCGCGCAGCTGCTCGGAAACGGGAATCCGGGCGAAGCACAGAGGGCCGGGGTGAATTTCAAGTCGCGTGTGTAGTAGCCGAACCGTGAGTCGTTCGTGATTGTGAGCCAGTCGCCGAATTCGCCCTTGTAGAGAGCGGTCACCACGTCCGCGGTGGCGTGATCACGGTCGCTTTCACGCCCGAAATAGTTCGAACGCGGAACACCGTATTCCGTCACTGGCTTGCCGACGACGCCCGGCGCGCTGACGATCGGAACGCCGAAGTCGGGGCGCTGGACGCTGTCCTGATGGAGATAGTTGACGATCAGCGACTGATCGGTGCCGAGGCCAAATCCCAACGAACCGAGCAGCCCGAGGCGGTTGGAATAGACGTGGTCGCGATCGACGACATCCTGGGCATTCCCCATGCCGATGATTCTGAAGGCGGTGGTCGCGTCGATCTGCCGATTGACATCGACGACGGTGCGCCCGGCCGGGCCGTTGCCACCCGAAGCCTCGATTGTCGATTGATTGCCGAGATGGGCCTTCTTGCTGTCGAGCTCGATGACGCCTCCCGTCGTGCCGTTGCCGAAGCTCTGCGACGACGGGCCCTTCAGGACCAGGACGTTCTCGGTCGCGAAACTATCGCGCACATAGGAGCCGAAGTCGCGCAGGCCGTCGACATAGACATCGCCTGAAGCGTCGAAGCCGCGGATCCGGAACTGGTCTCCGCTGATGCCACCGCCGCCTTCTCCGGTGGCGACGGTGATCCCCGGCACGTATTGCAGCACCTGATTGACGGTCGTCGCCTGCTGCTGCTCGATGACCAATTGCGGAATGACCGTGACGGTCTGCGGAGTACTCTGCAGCTTGTCGGACAGCCGGCTGAGGCCGGTGGTTCGCTGCAGAGAGTTTGCCGGCGAAGCAGATGAAGTCGTGGCTTGCTGCTGACGGGGCGGCTCTGCGGGCTTGGCGGCGCGATGGACCGGCCGCGCCCGCGTCGCCGGCTTGGACTCTGCAGTCGTTGCCCGCTTGCGCTTCGCCACAGGGGCTTCCACCGCGACGGGCGGAAGCACGGTCGTGCCGCCTTCAGGGGAGGCCGAATGGTCGCCGACGTGGTCCTCCGCCTTGGCGGCGGAAACGAACAGGAATCCGTTTGCCAGGCTGGCGGCTGCACCGATTCCGGAAAGTGCTGGTCTCAACGTCGAGATGATTGTCACAGAGCCCCCTCTGAGGAAGATGAGTTGATGTGGAACGGCTTCCCAAGGCGGCGTGAAATCGCACTTAGGTAGAAGGCTAAAGAACTCGTGATGCTTCGATCGGCCGACGCAGGCTGGTACGCGGCATCGGAAGCAGGTTCTTCAACGGCAAGATGTTGGAGGCGATCAGTAGCGTCGTCAGTCTCCGAAGATGACACTGCGTATTTCGCCGCTTCGGCGTACGCCTTGACATCGGCTGGACGTCCTGAAAGCGAGACGCGCCTCAAGGCTTCGAGGCCGTGCCGGCGCAGCGCGGGTTCGCTGCGCGCCAGCAACAGTGCGGCAACGCGTCTGCGGAAGCCATCGTCGCTCCGGGCGATCGATTGTTCCAGCAAGACATCCGCCGCGCCGAGGTCTCCTGTTGCATGCAGGATTGTGGCAAGGTTGAACTGAGCCCAGTGGTCGCCCAGCTCCGCTGCACGGCGGTACCAATACAGAGCACCTGTTTGATCGACCGGCGTGGCCCAGCCTTCCTCGAGAAACCGGGCAAGAGAATTCATCGCCTTCAGATTTGCCTTGGCAGTGCCGCCTTCCGCGGCGGCCCGAAACAGCTCGAAGCACCGCGGCCGGTCCGCCGGATTGCCCCTGCGCATCAGCATCTGCGCCAGGTTGACTTGACCCCAGAGGTGACCGGCGAGTGCCGCAGCCTCGAAGTTCTCGATAGCAAGTTGTGAGTTCGGCTCGACTCCCCAGCCTTGTTCGTAACAGCGACCGACCATGTTGCGCCCCTCCAAGTCTCCGGATAGGGCGGCACGTTCGAACCAGGTGAAGGCGGCCTGCGGATTCCGCGGCACGCGTTTGCCATCGAGCAGCATCTGTCCCCAAACAAGCTGTGCGGGAACGAGATCGGCCTCTGCGGCGGCTTCGATCCATCGCACTGCATCCTGGGGATTTTCGCGCAGCAAGTCGCGGAGCTGCGTTTCGGTCACACGCCGGGCCTGAATGTGCAGCTGCGGCTTGGGCAGCACCGTCGAGGCGAATGGGCTTTGCCTGTCCGATATTTTGTTGAAGCTGCGAGCTTGCATGGGGCGATCTTCAGGGCGCTTGAACGTTGCGGGGAGGCGTGATGTCGCATTATCGCTAGCGCAGCCCTGTGCGGCACCGCATCGCCCGATCCGGCCAGTCCATTGTTCGTTTCGGCCAACGGCCAAGAATACGTCCAAACGAGGGCGGGCCCCGAAGCAAAAGCCGGAGCTCGCCACTTTGTCTGTTTTGAGCAACGATTTGGCACGGCCGAGGAATGCGCCGACGCAGGACCACGCTTATCGTGACTGAACTGACACGCGCAGGGTCAGCTCCATGCGCGGATGAACCGATAGGATCGAGCATGCTCTTGGACGCCGCGACTTTTCCGATCGTGCGGATGAATTTCGCTCACGATCCAGCCGATACGCATGATGACGACTTTGCCGCGTTCGAGGCACTGCTCGATCGTGCCACGCCTTTCGTCATCATCGGGCAGGGCGCCGGCGAGGAGATCGATCATGAGCACGACCACGATGTCGATGAGCGAAGAAGGCTTGCGCTGTGGTCCAAAAAGCAGAAGCCGCGACTGCGCGCCTTCGTGAAGGCCATGATCTATGTCGAGCCGTCGACTGCGAAGCGTCTCGGCATGAAGGCCTTCCAGATCGTCTCTGAAAAGTTTTGGGGATACCCGATGCTCGTGGCCGCTTCCGACGCGGAGGCGCTCACCATGGCGCGAGGATTGTTGAAATGCTGACCCAAATGGGTGCTGATGTGCCTGTCGGGTAACGGTGCCGCTTCGACGGGTTCGTGTGCTGAACGGCAGCGCATCGCCGTCATCGCGCGACCTCCTCTGATAAGAACGGTTCACGTCATACGGCTGACTCGGCGGTGCCGATGTCAGCGCACGCGATCTCAGCCTCGCACGCCGCCGCGCTTGTCCTTGCTGTGAATGAGCTCCGCCACCAGCGGGTTCGGAAACCGCCGCTCGATCGTCACCGCGTAGAACGCTTCGGTGATGCCGGGCAGTTTGTGGGCCTCGATCAGGCGGCCCGCCGCGATCTCGTCGCGGACCACGATCGGTGGCAGCACCGCCAAACCGACATCTTCGCGAGCCAATAGTCGCATCATCGCCATGTCCTCGACCTCGGCGGCGATCTGCGGCCGAATGCCGAGCCGATCGACGAGCGCGTCGAACCCGGTTCTGATCTCGCTCCCCGCCGTCGGCACGATCACCGGATGCTGGCGCAGCCGATCGACCAGACTGCCTTTCTTGCGCAGCCGCGAGCGTGTGCCGACCAGGCTGACTGCCTGCTCGGCCAGACGGTGCGCGACGATGCGCGTCAGCTTGTCCCGCGCCGGGGCGTGATTGATCAGCACAACGTCGAGGCTCAGATCGTCGAGCGACTGCAGCAGCTCGGCCGTGCTGCCCGAGCGCAAAATCAGTTCGACATCGGCGCGGCCGAGCAGGGGGCGCAGGAACGCCATCTGAAAGTTGCGCGACAGCGTCGCCAGCGCGCCGACGCGGAGCGCCTGCCGGGCAATGCCGGCATTGCGCAGCGTGCCGAGCAGTTCGTCACCGGTCGCGATGATGGTGTCGGCATGGTCGAGCGTGATGCGGCCGGCCTCGGTCAGATGCAATTGGCGGCCTCGGCGCTCGAACAGCGCGTGTCCGATCTGCTGCTCGAGTTTCCGGATCTGCACCGATAGTGCCGACTGAGTGAGATTCAGCCGCTGCGCGGTGCGGGTCAGGTTGCCGTCGTGGGCGACGGCCCAGAAGTAACGCAGATGATTGAAATTCAGCTGGCTCATGACGTTCTAAAATAACGAACGATAACGCGAAAACAATGCATTTTATTTGCCGCTCCGGGCGGCTTATTCCCGATCGCGACGCCGCACCGTCCCGGAGAACCTTATGCCGCTCGAATTCCTGCCGCTCACCGCCCCGTTGTCGCTTCTCGCAGTCGGCTGTTTGGCAGCGCTCGCACCCAAGCGCAGGGCCCGGCAAACCGCCGTTTTGGCGGAAGCGGCAGCGCTGCTGGCCATGCTGGTGGCAACCGCGACGCTGCTGTTGCTGACGTTGCGTGGTTCTGCGACGAGCCCGCTGATCGGCGTGGCGGGTCTCGGCTTCTCGGTCCGCACCGACGCCGTCAGCGCCACCATGCTGATGCTGGTCGCCTTCGTCGGCTGGATCGTCGTGCGATTTTCCCGCAACTATCTCGACGGCGAAGCGCGGCACGGCGCTTTCACCTCCTGGCTGTGCGCGGCGCTGGCGACCGTGATGCTACTCGTCCAGGCCGGCAATCTGTTTCAGCTGGTCGTGAGCTGGATTGCGGTCAGCCTGTGTCTGCATCGCCTGCTGCTGTTCTATCCGAACCGGTTCGCCGCGCAGCGGGCGGCGCGCAAGAAGCGGCTGTTCTCCAATATCGGCGCCGTGGCGCTGCTGGCGGCGGCCGGGCTGCTGATCTTCACCTACGGGTCGGCAGATATCGCGACGATCAACGCTATGGCGCGGGCCGGCGGCGAATTCGGCGCGGCTGCAATAGCCGCGGCCGCGCTGTTGGCACTGGCGGCGCTGCTGAAGTCGGCGCAGTTTCCCACGCACGGCTGGCTCACCGAAGTGATGGAGGCGCCGACGCCGGTCTCGGCGCTGCTGCACGCCGGCGTCATCAACGCCGGCGGGTTTCTGCTGATCCGCTTCGCCGACGTGATGGTGATGGCGCCGGCGGTGCTCGCGGTGCTGATCATCGTCGGCGGCTTCACGGCGCTGTTCGGCGCCATGGTGATGCTGACCCAGCCCTCGGTCAAAACCTCGCTGGCGTGGTCGACCGTCGGCCAGATGGGCTTCATGATCCTGGAATGCGGGCTGGCGCTGTTTCCACTGGCCCTGCTGCACATCGTGGCGCACTCGCTGTACAAGGCGCACGCCTTCCTCACCTCCGGCGGCGCGGTCGATCGGGTCGCGTCGATCCGCCGGCCGGGTCCGGTCGCGGTGCCGGGCGGCGCTGCGGTTCTCCGCGCCTTTCTGGCCGCACTGGCGCTGTATGTCGCGATCGGGCTCGCCTTCGATCTGTTACTCGGCGCCGTGCACAAGCCGCCGCAATCCTGGGCACTCGGCGCGATCCTGATCTTCGGCGTCGCTTACTTGCTGGCCCAGGGACTGGCCGACTCCGCGCCGCGCATGCTGACCCGATCGACCAGCGTCTACGCGGCCGCAGCCGCCATCGGTTACTTCTCGCTGCAAAGCGCGGCCGAATGGCTGACGGCGGGCACGCTGCCGCCTGCGCCCGCGCCGGGCCGGCTCGAGTGGACGCTGATCGCGCTGACCGTGCTGAGCTTCGGTTGTGTGGCGATCGCGCAGGCACTGTTTCCGCTGTGGGCGACGCATCCGGCGGCCGCCGGACTACGCGTCCATCTGGCCAACGGACTCTATCTCAACGCAGCCCTCGATCGTGTCCTCGGCGGCTGGTTTGTCCGCAAAGTGTCGTGACCCATAGGAGCAGGCCATGCTGATGATCGCCCCACAAGTTTCGCTCGACGACGACAGACTGGTTCCGGCCGCAGCCGACCGCGCCGCCCGTGCCATTCCGCCACTTTGGCCGCTGACATCGAGCGTCGCGGTCAATCCATTTCTCGGCCAGACCGACGAACCGCTCGCCGTCGCCGCGGCGCGCTGGCGGCGCGCGGCCGGCTGCAGTCTGACCATGCCGCGGAGTTGGTACCTTGAGCGGATCGAGCGGGGTGAGATCACCGACGCCGACCTTCAAGCTGCGCTCGAAGCGGCGGCGCTCGCGCGGCGGCCACCAACCGTGGCCGCGCTGAAGCTCGCCGCCCGCTCGTCCGCGCCGCCCGCGAAGCCGCTACCGACCGTCGCCGACCTTGCCGGCGCGGTCTCCGGCCTCGACTGGGCCGGCTTCGTCGCCGAACGCATCGGGCATTGGGCTGCCGGTTACTTCGACGAAGGTCAGGCGCTGTGGGCCGCGCCCAAAGCCACCGGCGCCTACGCGGCCTGGCGCCTCGTCGCGACTCACGACCTGACGCCGGAGATCTTTGGGCTCGGCGGGGTTGCGTCGCTCGTGGCGGAGGCGCCGTCCACGTCCGCGGAAGCATTGGCGAACATCGCGCGGGCGCTCGGCCTTAGTGATGATGCGCTGGAGACTTACTTCCATCGCCTGCTCACCGGACTGTCCGGCTGGGCGCAGTTCGCGCGCTATCGGCTGTGGCAGGCCGAACTCGGCAGCAGCTCCGACACCACGATCGTCGATCTGCTCGCCATCCGGCTGATCTGGGAGGAGGCGCTGTATCGCAAATACGCAGGCGTGATCGGAGCCGCCTGGCAGGACGCCGCTGCGGCCTTTGCCGAGCCGATCGCGCCGACGTCCGATGACTGCATCGATATGATCCTGCAGGAAGCCGCGGAGCGCGCTGCGCAGCGGCGGCTTCAGGTCAAGCTCGCCGTGCAGCCTGTCGCGGCCGCGCCCGAACGCCCCGCGCTGCAGGCTGCGTTCTGCATCGACGTGCGCTCCGAAGTATTTCGCCGCGCGCTCGAAAGCCTCGATCCCGGCATTCAGACGCTGGGCTTCGGTGGTTTCTTCGGGCTCAGGATCGCGCATCGGCGGTTTGCGTCGGACGTCGTCGAGAACCGCTATCCGGTGCTGCTGACGCCGGGCGTGACGACGTCCACCGGCGCGGAAGCAAACACGTCCGCGCGCCAAGACATCGCCGCGCGGATCAAAGCCCGCGCGACCCGCGCCTGGGGCCGGTTCAAGCTGGCGGCGATCTCGTCCTTCGCGTTCGTCGAAGCGACCGGGCCGGTCTACGCCGGCAAGCTGATCCGCGACGGGCTTGCGTTCGACAGGCCCGCCGCACCGGACCAGCCCGCGCCGCGGTTCGACCCGGTGCTCGATCTCGCCGTGCGCATCGAGACGGCCGAAACCGTGTTGAAAGCGATGTCGCTGACCGGCCCGTTTGCGCGGCTGGTGGTGATCGCCGGCCACGGCGCCGGCGTCGTCAACAATCCGCATGCCAGCGCGCTGGCGTGCGGTGCCTGCGGCGGACATTCCGGCGACGTCAACGCGCGGCTGCTCGCGGCGCTGCTCAACGAGCCCGAGGTGCGGCTCGGCCTCGCCACGCGCGGCATCGCGATCCCAGCTGATACGTTGTTTGTCGGAGCTGTGCACGACACGGTCACCGATCGGGTGACGGTGTACGATGCCGATGCCGCCACGCCGGCGCATCAGGCCGATGTGACGCGAGCCAAGTCCTGGTTCGCCGCCGCCGGCGCGCTCGCACGGCGTGAGCGGTCGCTGCGGCTGCCGCGCGCCGCCACGGCCGACGACGTCGCCCGGCGCGCCAAGGATTGGGCCGAGGTGCGGCCGGAGTGGGGGCTTGCCGGTTGCCAGGCCTTCATCGCCGCGCCGCGGCGACTGACGACCGGTCGCGACTTCGGCGGCCGGGTGTTCCTGCACGACTACGACTACGCGAAAGACGGCACGCTCGGCGTGCTTGAACTGATCCTCACCGCGCCCGTCGTGGTCGCGAGCTGGATCAGCCTGCAATATTACGGCTCCACCGTCGCACCGGACGTGCTGGGCGCGGGCAACAAGCTGCTGCACAACGTCACCGGCGGCATCGGCGTCGTCGAAGGCAACGGCGGCCTGCTACGCACCGGCCTGCCGTGGCAATCGGTGCACGACGGCACGCGCTTCGTCCACGAACCGCTGCGGCTGTCGGTGCTGATCGCCGCGCCGCACGAGGCGATCAGCACCATCCTCGATCGCCATTCCGGCGTCCGCGCGCTGTTCGACAACAAATGGCTGCACCTGTTCGCGCTGGATGAGCAGGGCCAGATGGCGTGGCGCTATGTTGGGGAGCTGGAGTGGGAGCCGGTCGCCGGCGCAGAGGCCGCGGCTTAGCCCGGCGGTCGTGGTGCAGGGAAGCGGCGGAATGCTATCTCTCGCCGCCAGAGACGCGCGCCGGCCCACTTTGGGGCCGGCTTGTCGCAGGATGATCAGCTGATCGTGGTGTACACAGCTCTGCGGCTATCTCACTTGACCAGCCGAAACTTGCCGCCTTCCACCTTGATCAGGAATGCCGAGCGCTCGTCGTAGCCGTTGTGGTCGGTCGGGCTCATCGTCGATACGCCGTTGTTCAGGTAGATATTCGTGCCGCGCTCCAGCTGATCGCGCAGCGCGGCGCGGAATTCCGGCGTGCCGGGCTTGGCCGATTTCAAGGCCTCTGGAATCGCCGCCCGCAACAGCGTCATCGCGTCCCAGAGATGCGCGCCGAAGATGTTCGGCGTCTGGCTATTGGCTTGTCGATAGGCTGCGCCGAATTCGTCGCGCGCCTTCCGGAACGGGTTGTCCGCGGGCAGATCGTCGGCGATCGTGAAGGTTTCGCCGGCGAAGACCGCACCCTCGACATTGGCGCCGCCGAGCTTGATGAACTCATCCAGCGCAACGCCGTGGGTCTGATAGATGCGGCCCTTGTAGCCGTGGGCGCGCAGCGCCTCCTGCGGCAGCACGGCCGGTGTCCCGGCCGACGCGATGAACACCGCATCCGGGTTGGCGGCCAGCACCTTGAGGGCCTGCCCGGTCACGCTGGTGTCGGAGCGGGCGTAGACTTCGTGATTGGTGATCGTCAGGCCGAGGCCGGGCGCCAGGCGGGCGACCTCCTGGTAGTAGCCTTCGCCGTAACCATCCGACACGCCGATGAAGCCGAGCGTCTTGACGCCCGACTTGGCGATGTACTTCAGGATCACGCCGGCCATCAGGTCGTCGTTGGGCACCACCTTGAAGGCCCACTTGCGGCGTTCGTCGACCGGCCGGACGATCGCCGTGGCGGCGGCGAGAGAAATCAAAGGCGTCGCAGATTCCCGCGCCACATCGAGCATCGGCATCGTCACCGGCGTCAGGGACGATCCGATCAACGCATCGACGCCGTCCTGGACCACGAGGCGGCGGGCGTTCTGTGCGCCCTTGCGCGGATCGGATTCGTCGTCGAGTGCGATGTAGGTGATCTTTTCGCCGGCGATCTCTTTCGGCAGCGCAGCAATGGCCCGCATCTGTGGCTGGCCGAGTGCCGAGCCGGGTCCCGTCGCCGACACGACGATGCCGATCTTGACCTCGGCACGCGCGTCTCCTGTTCCGAGGATCGCGGCGGACGACACGCCGATCAGGATGCCTAACGCGACGATCGATGCTCTCATTGTGTCTCCCCCTCGACTCCGGCGCCTTTGCGCTCTTGCGCAACTATCCTCCGAGCCGGGCGCGCGGTCTGTCCCCGCCGTTGGGGACACCGCGCCAAGATCGCCGGCCTTCAAAACAGTCGGCCTTGCTGCTAGCTTGGCGCAAAAAATAGGGGAGGAGAGACGATGGACAGCAGCCGGACCGGCGAATGCTCATCCGTGCTGGCGCCGGTCGTGTTGGCGATCGGCCAGCCATGTTTCCCGGACGTGCTGATGGAGTCGCTTCGCGCGGTCGCCCGCGTCGGACACTGCATGGTCTTCGCGTTCGACGAGGCCGGCGCGGCATCGACCCGTTGCGCGCTCGACACCGGCATCATCGGCATCGGCGGCGAATTGGGCGTCGCCTATTCGCAGCATTTCTATGCCGCCGATCCCAACCGCGAGTGCATGATGGCGCGCAATTCGGCGCGTGCTCCGATCATACTGCCGCGATTTTCCAGACGGATGTACGGCGACAGTTATCGCAAGCTGTTCTTCGACGACGCCAAGATCGTCGACAAGATCGCCTGCGCGACCTGGGCCCAGGACGCCTGTTTCTACGTCAATTTCTATCGGACCAGCCAGCAGGGACGTTTCGCGGCGCGGGAAGCCGAAGCGCTGTCCGATCTCGCCCCTCTGCTGAGCGCGATCATCGCCCGGCATTGCCAGGCGACCGCCAGGCAGGCCGACGCGGAAGACAATACGCGGAAGCTGGCCCATCTGTTCGACAGCAACGCACGCTTCGCATCACTGACCGGCCGCGAGAAGCAGGTGTGCCGGCTGATCCTGGCGGGCTACGGCTCCGAGGCGATCGCCGCGACCCTCGCCATCAGCCTGCATTCGACCTTCACCTATCGCAAGCGCGCCTACGGCAAGCTCGGGATCTCGTCGCAGAACGAGCTGTTTGCGATCGCGCTCAGCACGATGACGCTGCCGCGCCAGCTCCAGTGATACTTGCTGTCGCGGCTTGTCCCAGATTACCGGGACAGACCGGGAGGCGGCGATCGGTATGATCGAGGCGGGAGGACACACGCCTTGAGCACCGCACCGCGCATCGACATCGACGTCGCCGAATTCTGGCGCGATCCCTATCCGGCACTGGCCGCGATGCGGCGCGACGCGCCGATCGCGTTCGTTCCGCAGCTCGGAAGTACGTTGCTGTGCCGCCGCGACGACATCTACGTCTGCGAGAAGAAGATCGACGTCTTCAGCTCCGATCAGCCCGAAGGGCTGATGACCAAGCTGATGGGCCACAACATGATGCGCAAGGATGGCGAGGCGCATCTTGCCGAACGCAAGGCGATCTTCCCCGCGGTGTCGCCCAAGACCGTCAAGACGCATTGGACGGCGTTGTTCGCGGCGCATGCCGACCGGATCATCGACGCGCTCGAGTCTTCAGGCGCGTGCGATCTGGTGCGCGACTTCGCGCTGCCGTTCTCGGCCGAATGCCTGAAGTCGATCACCGGCCTGACCAACATGCGCTTCGAGGACATGAACGCGTGGTCGCAGGACATGATCGACGGCATCGCCAACTACACGGGCGATCCCGCCATCGAGGCGCGCTGCCGTGCCGCGACCGCCGGCATCGACTCAGCCATCGACGAGATGACCCCCGTGCTAAGCGCGTGGCCCGACAGCAGTCTGCTCGGGGTGATGCTGGCCTGCGGCATGCCGATGGACAGCGTTCGCGCCAATATCAAGCTGGCGATCAGCGGCGGTCAGAACGAACCGCGTGACGCCATCGCCGGCACGGTGTGGGCGCTGCTGTCGCATCCGGATCAATTGGCGCTGGCGACAGCCGGCACCATCGGTTGGCTGCAGACCTTCGAGGAATATGCGCGGTGGATCTCGCCGATCGGGATGTCGCCGCGCCGCATCGCGCGCCCGTGGAGCATCGGCGACATCGAGTTCGAAACCGACGAACGCGTCTTCCTGATGTTCGGTTCGGGCAATCGCGACGAGGCGTATTTCGAGCGCGCCGACGCGTTCGACATTCGCCGGGACACCAGCAAGAGCATCGCCTTCGGCGCCGGCCCGCATTTCTGCGCCGGAGCCTGGGCCTCGCGCGCCATGGTGGCCGACGTCGCGCTGCCGAAACTCTTCAACCGGTTGCGCGATCTGCGTCTGAGCGACGAGGAACCGGTGCGCATTGGCGGCTGGGCTTTTCGGGGATTGCTGAATTTGCCGGTGAGGTGGGGATAGGCGAGGGCCACAAAGCGATCGGTGGCCTTATTCTTCGGTGAGGCTCGGCCCCTGTCGCGCCGTTCAACCGCGCTCAGTTCGGATAGGCGAATGCCTTCATCGCGCTGACGACGCGGCGCTCGTCGTAGGGCTTGGAAAAGAACAGCGATCGAGCGGGCAGCTCGACGTCCGGCGCATTGATGTGTCCGGAGACGAGAATGATCTCGATCGGCGGCCAGCGCGTGCGGATCAGGGCGGCGAGCTTCATGCCGTCGATGCCGTGCGGCATGTCGATGTCGGAGAACACGATCCGAATGTCCGTTCTCGACTCGAGAATACTCACCGCCTCGGTGGCGTTCGCAGCTTCGATGACAGTGAAGCCGGCGCTTTCCACCATATCGGCGGCCGCCATGCGCAGAAGGGGTTCGTCCTCGACGATCAGGACAATCGGTGGCTCTGTCACGTTTGCTGGATCTCCACCAGAGGCGCTTGAAACTCGGCCTCTAGTCCGGATGCTAGGTAACGAACGTTAACACCGCCCGTTCCGACCAGGCCCATGCCTATTAGTCGGGTTCCAAAGCCGCGCCGCACCGGCGGCGTGACGGGCGGGCCGCCGCTCTCGCGCCAGGACAGCACCGCCTCGTCGGCGTCCCGGTCGACCCGCCAATCGACGTGAACCTCCCCCGACTCGGCCGATAAGGATCCGTATTTGAGCGCGTTCGTAGCGAGTTCGTGCAGCAGCAGCGACAGCGACAAGGTCGCCCGCGGTCCGATCGTCAGGGCCGGGCCACTGATAACGAAGCTCCCCGCGGCAGCGGCCGTCTCGAGGACGTTGCGCACGATCTCGCCCATATCGGCGGACAGCCAGCTCCGTTGCAGCAGCACTTCGTGCGCCATCGACAGCGCGTGCAGCCGGCTGGAGAACGTCCGGACCGCCTCGCGATCTCCGGCTCCCTTCAGGGTCTGGCCGGCGATCGCCTGCACCATCGCCAAAGTGTTCTTCATCCGGTGGCTGAGCTCGTGGTTCAGCACCCGCTGATGCTCCTCCGCCTTGATGCGGGAGACGGCGTGTTCGACTCGATCGGCGACGTTGCGCAGAAACGCGATCACTTCCTCCCGCCATGCCGTCGGCTCGTTCGAGTGGACGAAGAACAGCGCCACCGGACGCCCGTGTTCGAGCACGACCATGTTGAGCAGGGAGCGAACGCCGAGCCCGAGCAGGGGGCCCGGATTCTCGGAGGTCCGTCGATCGGTGCGAACGTCTTCGATGATCAGCGCGCGGCCGGCGCGCAGATCATCCGCCAATTGGCCGTAGTCGGCAAAGCGATGACGGCCGGCGATGCTTTTCACGCCGGGAGCCACCCAATCGATCTCGACGTCGACGAACTCGCCGTCGTCGGACAAGAGTCCGAAGCCGGCCCGCGATGCTTCCAGCGTCTTGCCGACGATCTCGGCCGCTTCGCGCGCCATGTCGCGGGTCGTGCTGATGTCCCTCAGCTTGTCGCCGAGCGCCAGCAGGCTGGTACGACGAGCGAGGGCCTGCGCCTCCTCGAGCAGAAACGTTTGCTGGCGAGCCAGTGTCTTGCGCAGTTCCAACTGCGTCATGACCTGGCGGGCGAGACTGCGCAGCCCCATCATTTGCCCAGCCGTCAGTCCATCGGGGCGCGGCTTGCTGTCGATGACGCACAAGGAACCGATCGCGTGACCTTCCCCGGTGCGCAGCGGCGCGCCCGCATAAAATCGGATGTGCGGAGAGGCGATCACCAGCGGGTTGTGAGCCGTGCGCGGATCGGTCGACAAATCGGGGATGACCAGGAGATCGGGCTCGCCGAGCGCATGCGCGCAAACCGAGCTGTTGAGGTCGGTCTCGCACGGCTCGAATCCCGCTCGCGCTTTGAACCACTGCCTGTCTTTGGCGACCAGGCTCACCAGGGCGACGGGCGCCTCGCATATCAGCATCGCGAGCTGAACGATGTCGTCGAAGCCCTGTTCCGGCGCGGTGTCGAGAATGGAGTACGCTTCCAGCGCAGCCAGCCTCTCGGCGTCGAACACATAATCGGGGACAGGGCTCAAGAAACTCTCGAAGACGTTGCGGTGAGGCCCGAATTAAGACGAGCCCGATCGCTTTGTCCAGCTGAACTCTACCGCATCGCCGTGCAAACGAAGTCGTGAGGATGGAACTTGCGGAGATCGGGCCCGGCCACGGCGACGATCGCGCCTCCCGCAGTTGTCAGGTGCGGTTGAACGATCTGCGCCCTGCATCAGACCAACACCCGACCATGTTCGACAATCTGATGATCACTCTGGTTGTTCTGTCGCTCGGCTTCCCCGCCGTTCCGTGGATGTTCGGCGCCCGCTGGGGCGCGCGCGGAATCTGGTGGAGCACCGGCTTCGCCGTGGTCGTTCTGCTGTGTCTGTTTCCAGCGGTGTTCGAGACGGCGTGCATCGCCAGCGCCTGTGGCCAGGGCGCAATCGCCATCTTCGTACTGGCGCCGATCTGGATCGCGTCCGCAGTGCTGACGGTCGGCTCGGCCACGGTCTCACACTACAGCTACAAACGTTGAAGCGTTGTCGAGCGAAGTAAGTGCTAGGTCGCGTTAGGAAAGCGCGTCAGAAAATTCAGAGTTCTGGTTCCGATCAATCAGAACCGGCAAAGCTCTCGGACCACCAAGCGGCGCCGTCGGACGGCGTCGTTCGACGAATTGCGGCGGCACTACGTAATGCAGCAAGGATAACTCATGCCATATATCGTGCTGATTGCCGTGATCGGCATCCTGTTTCTTCAGCTCACCGGCGCCATCCCGCTGTCGAGCGTCGGCGGCCCGCTGGTGATTGCGGCGGCCGTGTTCGTCGCTGCGCTGGCGCTCGCGGTGCACGAGGCGTGGACACGCAAGCGCGGCGTGCTCGGCTGGATCGTCAATATCGTCGTCGTGCTGCTCGGCGCTTTTGTGGCCGCCCAACTCGGCGAGGCGATAGTCATCGGCACGCTCGCGCTGCTGAGGCCGCTGGTCCAAGTCGAAGGCTCGCTCGCCTCCACCGGCGGCCCGCTGCTGTTCGTCTCGCTCGCAGCCATGATGGCCGTGACGCTGCTGGGATCGTGGGGCGCACTGTGGGTGGTGAACAGGTGGCGGTGAGGGGTGCGGGCTGGCCGCCGGCTTCGACCCTAGCAAATTGCGATCAGCCTCGTCATGGCCGGGCTCGTCCCGGCCATCCACGTCTTTCTCCAGAAGAGGGCGCCGACCTGCACTGCGAGACTGAAGCCTTTTGCCTGCGTGACCTCCGCGTGTTCGACTGGCTTGACGAAACGCCGCGGCGAGGGTGAGGGGCGGCTGATCGGCCGGAGGTGAGGGATGGGTCGGCTCTGTAGGTCGGGCGCTGAGCGGCATTCGTGACGCCGAGTTAGCAAGCGTCAGCTTTTGACCCGAGCGGACGATTGCGTGATCAGGCATCCCATTTGGAATTCGAGGCCAACTCATACTGGTCAGACGCCCGAATTCGGCGTTGTCACATTGTCGACATCCCTAAACAATGCACGTTGATGCCAGTGAACAATGTAGCATCGACCCACGGCGATGCGGAGGCCTCCGTCACTAGCAGCCTGCCAAAAAAAACTCGCGGCGGCCGAAAAATGACTTATTATTGCAACCCGTCATGGTCACGTCTATGTTAGCTACAGGCTCCTCTCATGGGTGCGGAGATTAGCTCGGCTGTAAGTCAGACTTTTTGGCGCCGTCGGCTCTCGAACCTCCGGCGGAGACGACTGAGTAGTTCCTTTGCGGTACGTACTGTTACCGAAGCCGACCAGCACCCGCACGTCCGTCTGGAGGATTTGCCTGGAATTCGTCTAGAAGACGTCCCGCCCCGGCTTGAGCTCGAGTCGTCCGATGGATTGGAAGCGCCACAAGTGTCGCCATCACCCGGCGGCGATAGCCGTAGCGGAAAGGTGTCGTGTCAAAACGGCGCGCGTCGGGCGGATACAAATTATCTGAAACCAACCTCGCCAATCCTCAGCCTGGATGGCCGCGACGTGGTGCTATCCGAAGACGTCAAGACGTACGGCGAGTTATTCCAGCTTCTGAAGTACGACTTGCTGGATCTGGCTTTAAAGACCAGACAGAATATGTACGACAGAGCACTCAATATCAATCTCTATCCAAATCGACGTTTTAGCAAAATGCTGCTCATTGTTTCTGCAGTACTATTTCTATTCGGTTCATCGTTGGGCGGCGTCGTTATCGTTCTGGCCGCATTATTCTGGCGAGAGCGTCTCGATGAGTAAAATTGCCCTGACCTTCTCCGCTTCCCTGGCGCTCGTCGTGACGTTTCTTACGTCGGTCGTCGGGAAATTCCCAGATTGGGTTGCGAACAACATTCTTTCGAAAGGAAGCTCGTTACATTATCTTCTGTTCAGCGAGATGAAGTACGATTTGTTGGCGCTTGCGGTCGCGGCTACGCTCTCACCTCAAATCCTAGCCGCAGCAAAATGGTCGCTCGACACCTCGATCAGGCTCGCATTCCACTCCGCCTATTGTTTGATCTCCCCCAATAGACGCCTTACCGGAATTTTTCTGATTGCATCGCTATTCATCGCAGCGCTTTCACTTGGCCTATTCATTCAGGCAGTCGAATCGTACGTCTTCGTTGCGGCGCGAGAGTATCACTATAGTAAGCAAATTAACCGCAACCGGATGGTTTATCAGGCGAACGATCTGGGTAAGGCGCACCTCACGGATTCGATCGAGCTTCTGAGAGAGATAAGAAAGCTAAATCCCGATAATCCAGAAAACGACATCAATTCCTACATCGAAAGATACGAGAAAATCAGATCAAACTCGGATCAACTTACTCAAGCCGGGGATAGTCTTGCAAAACGGAAAAGCTACGCGCTTGCAGTCGTTTATTATCAGTTGGCTGTACGGGTATTTAGGGACAACGAAGTCGCAAAGAACAGGATATCGAAATACAAGGACGAATTCGACGGATCAAAGGCAGATCTCGAACGGTTCTTTGCTCTCTGCAAAGATCGAGGCAATCTTCGTACGCTAGTCGAGCGTATCGACGATTTTGGATTCGCCGTGCGCGAGCCGGCCTCAGTCAAACGACTAAAGGCCAAAGGCATGGACGATGACGGCGCCGGTCGGATTTATCTTCAGCTGTGCGCTGACGCACTGCACTTCGATACCCCAGAAAACTACATCACGACTCTCCGGACTCGAATTTTCGCCTCGGATGGGAGGGGTGGAGCGTGAGGGCACATCTTCCCTTGGTGTTTGTGGTGCTGATACTTGCGGTGGTCGCAGCGTTAATAGCTGCGCCATCGGTAACTCTTGGATACCGGTACGTGGGAGATCTCGTGGTGCACAAGGTCCGCTCGTTAGTCCCTGCGACGAAACATTCGAGAGCCATTGAGGGGAACTCTAATGAAAGTGACTAGAGATGGCCAGTTGCGTCTACTGGCTTTTACGATTCTCAGCTTCTCTTTCATTGGAATAGCAGCGGGCGATTTTCTGAGGGGTCACTCGGGCACCGTCAGAATGACTCAAGACCACTACATAGGTAGGATAGGGAGAGTGGTCGAGGATAACATAGTTCTCGAAGATCAGAACGAGGACGAACCTGCTAGCCTTCGGAAACTGCGCAAAGCCAATTTCTTCACCGAGCCTATAAGCGAATCTCCCGCGGTGCAAAAGGTAAAGCCTGTTCTGGGGGAGTCGTATCGCGATCGATATTTTGAAACGCTTTGGGACCTGCTTTGGTATTTAGATTTTATGGGCTCCGAGCCGGCGTTCTATACCGCCGTAAGGGTGGCTTTAACGTCTGGCGCCCTGAAGGAAAGTCGCCCCATTTGCGAAAAGATCACGGACTGCGAGCCGCTCGACAAAGGCGTTACGCTGAATAACCTGAATGCGCGCACGCTCTTCGAGATCCTGAGAAGAAGATACGTCGATCGTGCAGTGAAGGCCTATGGAGAGCTTGCATTAGCCGAAGCCCGTCAACTCATTATGGACGGAATGAGTCTCAGTCGACTTTTTCGCATCTCAAGTGAGACTGATCAGGCCACTGTGGGTGCATACAACGCATTAGTGGTTCCGCTCGTATTCCTATCCAAGTATGCAACGACTAATTCGCTACCAAAGGACAGTGATCTTCGTGCGTTGACAAGCGCAGAGGACCGGGACGTTGATGGCATCATTGACGCGGACATTAGGGCCTATTTCAGGGCCTTGGGACTGATGTACGAAGGTTGCTACAGCAAGGCGTCTGTTGCATTCGTACGAGGAGCGGCATCGGCAAATGCAGGTATGATCAAAGAGCTGTTATCGTTCATGGCATTACGTTCGTTAACGACGCCGTTCTTACCGATGCATAGACGCGAGCATTTACAAGTGAACGAAACCGAGCGGGGCGCCGTGTTCGTCTACGATTGCCAAGAGGCGGTCAATGCCAGCGAATTTTTGAAGGGCTACTCGGACCTCGAAATGGCGCTGAAGCAGAATATCACTCATCCAGGATTCTCCGCCGACCTTGACTACTACAAAACGGTTGTGCCTCTCAGCGCTATTGCGCTGGCATCTGTGCGGACTGACTTGCTAAATACAAATCAGGATGAATCGAATAATCGCGACGGAGGCGCTGCGATTGTCAATGAGTCGGCGTGGTCCTGGGAGGGCGGCCATGCTTACGTGTTTAAGGATGGCGATACCTTTGATAGCATTTCGAGGACGTGGGACGTTCCGGTTCAAATCCTTAGAGAGCTCAATGGATTGACCGCCGATTCAACGCTCGCGGTCGGGTCGCATCTAGTGATTCCAAGGCGAACGAATCAGTTGGATCGACGATCGGTCTCCTTGGGTAGCCCCACGCACGTATCAGCTAAAGAATTGAGCGGCCACCCTCCGGACAAAAGTCCGAAACCAGCCGACCTTTCTACAAGAAATGACGGTGATGGTAATATTGAAGGCAGGTTTAGCTGGCCCGTGCGCGGAAGAGTAATTGCCAGCTACCATTCAAATCAGGGCCATAACAGGATCAACGACGGTATCAATCTGGCCGTGCCGGAAGGAACGCCTGTAAAGGCTGCTCACGACGGGGTCGTTGCATATTCGGGGAACGAATTGAAAGGCTATGGGAATCTCGTACTTGTTCGGCACGCGAACGGGTTCGTTACGGCGTACGCACACAACAGAGAGTTGCTTGTGAAGCCAGGCGATGCCGTTCAACGGGGGCAGATCATCGCCACGTCGGGCCAATCCGGTGACGTTGCGGGGCCACAACTGCATTTCGAGATAAGAAGGGGCTCTTCTCCGGTTGATCCGCTTCAATATCTCGATTGAGACGACGCGTTGAGCGGTGTCGTACGATTAGGGTCGATATGAATGGCCATCGTCCAGTTGGATCGACACCGTACTTCGAGCTAATCTGAAAGGGGCGCGAGACCGATCGCTTCCAGCTCCTCTAGTCGGGAAGTTCATCTCGATGGGATGATACGGACAGCAATGGTCCACTAATTTAGCGTTGTGGTTCTAGCTTGCGTTGCGATTCTGCCGATTCGCGGCTTCTATAGATTCTCAACACACAGCTAACTTTTGACTTAACGTATCGTGGACGCGCAGGGTGCCCGGCACGGAAGCTTGCCCTTATGGCTTTAAGCGGAAGGCGTGCGTCTTCTGTATCCGCTGAGTTAGGTTCAGAACTTCCAACCATCTGTATTGACAAAAATCCTAATCCGACTATATTCCTCCCCGTCCTGTCCGACGAGGGGCGCATCATGAGGCGTCTTGGTGTGGGGCAGATCGGTCGGCTGGGTGGCCAGCCGGGCGACTTCGGTGGAGTCAGCGCGGCTGGCGAAGCCGGAGTGACGCGGCGTCCTGCGCGACGGGTCTCGCAAGCCCGCGTCCGGGAGGCATCGGGTCTCCGTCCGGGCCTACTACGAGGCTCTGCGACTTGTTAGTTCGCTGGACGCGGGACGGGTGAAGGCGGGGAAAGCCCGCCGGATGAAGCGGTGCGGAGGCATCGTGCCCGTCCCCGGAAGCACGGACCTGATCGCCCAAAACCGCCGCCGGTGGCGCGCCGCAAGGCGACGCGCGGTCGTTCGTTCGCTGCGGCGAGCGTTTCGTCCGCGACACGCTATCTGTTTGCGCCGCACGGCGCGCCGCCTCCCCTCGGGGAGGGTTCTCGCAAAAGCTCGGGCGCGCGCCGCGCCGCGAGGCTATAGCGGCGTGCCGGCCTGGAGCGACGTCCGGCCCTTCGGGCAAGCTGAAACGAAGCATGACGGCCTCGCCAAAATCCTGTTCGACCTGACCCGTGCAACGCTCTAGAGAGGATCGCCGATCCGGTTCGCACGCCGGCATCCAACAAGGGACAACCCGTGATCATCAAGAATCCCCAGGACGTCACCGCGGCTGCACTCGCTGTGATGGAGCAGACCACCGATCCGCGGCTGCGCGAGATCATGGTGTCGCTGGTCCGGCATCTGCACGATTTCGTTCGCGACGTCCGCCTGACCGAGGCAGAATTCAGGGCGGCGGCGAAGATCATCAACGAGATGGGTCAGCTCTCGACCGACACGCACAACGAAACCGTGCTGATGGCCGGCTCGCTCGGCGTCTCGTCGCTGGTGTGCCTGCTCAACAATGGCGACAACGGCAATACGGAAACGTCGCAGTCTCTGCTCGGCCCGTTCTGGCGGCTGAATTCGCCGCGCGTCGACAACGGCGGCAGCATCGTGCGATCCGATACGCCGGGGCCCGCGCTGTTCGTGCGCGGGCATGTGGTCGATCGCAGCGGCAAGCCGGTCGCCGGCGCCGAGGTCGATGTCTGGCACGCGTCGCCGGTCGGTCTGTATGAAAATCAGGATCCCGATCAGGCCGAGATGAATCTGCGCGGCAAGTTCACCACGGACAGCGACGGATACTTCTGGTTTCGCACCGTGATGATGATCGGCTACCCGATCCCGACCAATGGGGTCGTCGGCCGATTGCTGAACGCGCAGAACCGTCATCCGTATCGGCCGGCGCATCTGCATGCGCTGATCGTCAAGGAGGGCTTCAAGGTTCTGATCTCGCAGATCTACGATCCGGCCGATCCGCATATCGAGGACGACGTGCAGTTCGGCGTCACCCGGGCGCTGCTGGGGGATTTCGTCCGCCACGACGACAAGCATCCGAGCGAAGCGGATGTGTCCGCGCCGTGGTATTCGCTCGACCAGGTCTATGTCATGGAAGAGGGCCGGGCGATTCTGCCCATGCCTCCGATCAAGTAATTGCGGCTGCCGCAGCGAGGCTCCATGCAAACTCCCCGCGAACTTCTGACCCATCTCTGGACCTCCGTCGGCGCCGATCCGGCGGCGCTGGAGCGCGTCACGCTGACCGGCGACGAGCCGCAACTGCCATCGTCGTTTCGCGTCGATGCGGCCGCGCAAGTCTCGATCGCGGCCAGTGGTCTGGTGGCGGCGGAGATCTGGAAAATGCGCAGTGGCCAGCCGCAGGACGTCAGCGTCGACATGCGCCACGCCGCGATCGAATGCCGCTCCGAGCGCTATTTGCGCAAGAATGACGAACCGCCGCCGCCTGCCTGGGATCCGCTGGCCGGCGTGTATCAGGTGAAGGGCGGGCGTTACGTTCGCCTTCACACCAACTTCCCGCATCATCGCGACGCGATCTGCAACGTGCTGAGCTGCGAGCCGACGCGCGAGGCCGTGCAGGCCGCGCTGCTGCAGTGGGACGGCGAGGCGTTCGAGACCGCAGCCTACGCGCTCGGCGGCGTGGTGGCGCTGATGCGTTCGCGCGACGAGTGGCAGGCGTCGCCGCAGGCGGCAGCGCTGGATCAGTTGCCGCTGGTCGAGATCAGCAAGATCGGCGAGGCGGCGCCGAAGCCGTGGCCGGGCGGCGATCGGCCGCTGAGCGGCCTACGCGTGCTCGATCTGTCGCGCGTCATCGCCGGACCGGTCGCGGGCCGCACGCTGGCGGCGCACGGCGCCGACGTGATGCTGGTATCAAGTCCCAGGCTGCCGTCGATCCCGTGGCTGGTGATCGACACCGGCCGTGGCAAGCTGTCGAGCTTCGCCGACCTGACGACGCCAGACGGCCACGCCGCGCTGCGCGAGCTGCTCGTTGAGGCCGATATCTTCAGCCAGGGCTATCGGCCGCGCTCGCTCGCGGCGCTCGGCTTCTCGCCGGAGGAGGCGGCCGCGATCAATCCGGGCATCGTCTATGTGTCGCTGTCGGCCTATGGCCGCACGGGGCCATGGGCCGAGCGGCGAGGCTTCGATTCGCTGGTGCAATGCGCCACCGGCTTCAATCACGCCGAAGGCCAGGCGGCCGGCGTCACCGGACCGAAGGAACTGCCGATGCAGATTCTCGACCACGCCACCGGCTATCTGATGGCGTTCGGCGCGATGATCGCCAAGGCGCGGCAGGCCCGCGAGGGCGGCAGCTGGCATGTTCAGGTGTCGCTGGCCCGCACCGGCAAATGGCTGTGGGAGATGGGCCGGCTCGATCGTGGTCTGGCCGCTCCCGAGATCAGCCGCGAGGACGCGGCGCCTTATCTCGCGGAGATGGAATCCGGTTTCGGAATGTTGTCGGCGGTGCGCAGCGCAACAATCCTGTCACAGACTCCTGCTTATTGGGCGCGCCCGGCGGTGCCGCTCGGCAGTGATGCGCCGCGGTGGCCTGCGCGGGGCTGATCCCGCGTTGCACACTCGCCGCTGCACAACGCCGGGGGCGTGGTGGAATTGGTTAATGGCATCGGCATCGCGCTGCAGCGACGGCGGTTAATCTGCCGTTCAGGTGCGGTTCCCTATAGGCCGGGGTTGCAGGAAATAATCGTCTCCCGCGTTCAGCCGATGCGGGAGTTCGTACCAAATCGGTCCGAGCCGGCTTTTTAGTTTGTCTGCACCACAGAACAGGCACTATGAGCTTGCAGGGAGGCAACGCGGCAGGAGCCGCAGGACGGTCGGGCATGTTCGAACGGGTTCGCCACGGACTGGGTTCACGCAGCGGCAAATGGCTGATTGCGGCCGCTTGCGTGGCGATCGGCGGCTCGTTTGCCGGTTATCAGTACATGCAGGGCGCCAGCAAGAAGCGCCCCACCGAAATTTCCAGTCAGTCCCGCCGCACGTCTGATCGCTATACGCCGAGCCCGTCGGAGTGGTCGAGCCTCACCATCGAAGCCGTCAAGGACTGCAGCTTCCGCGCCGAGCACGTCACCGAAGGCAAGATCGCGATCGATGAAGATCGCGCGACGCCGGTGTTCTCGCCCTATGCGGGCCGCGTCACCAAGCTGCTGGCGCGCCCCGGCGATCACGTCGCGCAGGGCCAGCCGCTGTTCGTGATCGAGGCCCCCGACACGGTGCAGGCCCAGAACGATTTCATCTCGGCCTCGACCGCGCTCAACAAGGCCAAGTCGCAGCTCGAGCTCGCCCAGGTCCAGGACAAGCGCGCGCACGATCTGTTCGACGGCAAGGCGATCCCGCTGAAGGACTATCAGCAGGCGTCCGCGACGCTGATCAGCGCCCAGAACGACATGCAGTCGGCGACCACGGCGCTGGAAGCCGCGCGCAACCGGCTGCGGATTCTGGGGCTCAGCGATCAGGCCATCACCACCTTCCAGGACAAGGGCCGGATTGATCCGCAGACCACGATCTACGCCCCGATCGCCGGCACGGTCGTGCAGCGCAAGATCGGCCCGGGCCAATACGTCAACGCCGGCGCCAGCGATCCGGTGTTCGTGATCGGCGATCTGTCGACGGTGTGGCTCACCGCCTTCGTGCGCGAGACCGAGGCGTCGTCGGTGGCGGTCGGCCAGGAGATGAGCTTCAAGGTGCTGGCGCTGCCTGACCGCACGCTGAAGGGCCGCATCAACTACGTGTCGGCGGCGATCGATCCGAACAGCCGGCGGCTGATGGTGCGCGCCACCATCGACAATGCCGACGGCGCGCTGAAGCCGGAAATGTTCGCCAATGTCACGATCTTCGCCGCGCCCGACCATCCTGCCGTCGGCGTGCCGCGCCAGGCGCTGATCTACGAAGGCGACCAGGTCCGCATCTGGGTCGCCCACGACGACGACCACACCATCGAGCTGCGCACCATCAAGCCCGGCATGACCTCCGGCAACCTGGTCGAGGTCACCGGCAATCTGCGCCCGGGCGAGCGCGTCGTCACCAAGGGCAGCCTGTTCATCGACCGTGCCGCGACCGGCTGATCGGCACGCGTCGCTCCGTTCGCCGTGGCCTCCTTCCTTCGACCCGCCCCCCAAGAAAAAGCTCGACCTGTCGCAGAGTTCAGTTGAACGCCGCCGGGCGATGACAGATACCACCGGCTGACCGGCGCTCTTGGCCTGTCGCTGCCCGCCTGAAAGGTCCGATCCGGATGGGTCGTCTCGTCTCTCTCGCCGTCGAACGCCGCTTTCTGATGGTGGCGATGTTCGTGCTGGTCCTGGTCGGCGGCGTGATCGCCTTCAATCAGCTCAACATCGAGGCCTATCCCGATCCGACGCCGCCGATGGTCGACGTGGTGACGCAGAGCCCCGGCCTGTCGGCCGAAGAGATCGAGCGCTACATCACCATTCCGATCGAGACCCAGCTCTCCGGCATCAAGAACCTGCACACTATCCGCACGATCTCGCTGTACGGCCTGTCCGACGTCAAACTACAGTTCTCGTTCGACTACACCTACGAGCAAGCGTTGCAGCAGGTGCTCAACCGGCTGTCGCAGTTGCCGACACTGCCGGGCGGCGCGCAGCCCGGCATTTCGCCGCTCAGCCCGATCGGCGAAATATATCGCTACCGCCTGGTCGGGCCGCCCGGCTACAGCGTACTCGATCTGAAGACGCTGCAGGACTGGGTGCTGCAGCGCCGCTTCCGCGCCGTGCCCGGCGTGATCGACGTCACCGGCTGGGGCGGCAAGACCAAGACCTACGAAGTCCAGGTCGATTTCAACAAGCTCATTGCCTATGGCCTGACGCTGCCGCAGCTGTTGCAGGCGATCAGCAACGCCAACATCAATGTCGGCGGCAACACCGTCGATATCGGCGCGCAATCCGCGGTGGTGCGCGGCGTCGGCCTGATCCGCTCGATCGACGATCTCGCCTCCACCATGGTGGCGCAGAGCGGCGGCAATCCGGTGCTGGTGCGCGACGTCGCCCGCGTCAGCGTCGGCGAAAAGCCGCGGCTCGGCATCGCCGGCATGAACCAGGACGACGACGTCGTCGAAGGCATCGTGCTGATGCGCCGCGGCGAACAGAGCTCGCCGACCATCGCGCGGGTCGAGGAGGCGGTGGCCAAGATCAACGCCTCCGGCGTGCTGCCGCCCGGCGTGCATATCGAGCGAGTCTACGACCGCAAGGATCTGATCGAGACCACCACCCACACCGTGCTGCACAACATGGTCGTCGGCATCCTGCTGATCGTGTTCCTGCAGTGGGTGTTCCTCGGCGATCTGCGCAGCGCGCTGATCGTCGGCGCGACGATTCCGTTCGCCTTGTTCTTCGCGGTGATCATTCTGGTGCTGCGCGGCGAGTCGGCGAACCTGCTGTCGGTCGGTGCCATCGACTTCGGTCTGATCGTCGATTCGACCGTGATCATGGTCGAGGCGATCTTCCGACGGCTGTCTCACACCACGCCGCTGTCGCCCGAAGAGCAAAGTCTGATCTCGCCCGAAACGCGGATGGACATGAAGAATCACGGCATCCGCTCGGCCGCCGCCGACGTGTCGCGTTCGATCTTCTTCGCCGCCGCCATCATCATCGCGGCGTTCCTGCCGCTGTTCACGCTCTCGGGCGTCGAGGGCAACATCTTCGGCCCGATGGCGCGCACCTACGCGTACGCGCTGGCCGGCGGTCTGCTGGCGACCTTCACGGTGACGCCGGCACTGTCGGCCATCATCCTGCCGTCGCACGTCGCCGAGACCGAGACGCTGCTGATGCGGCTGCTGCACAGGCTGTATCGGCCGTGGCTGGCATGGGCGATGAAGAATCGCCGCTGGGTGCTGGCCGGCGGCGCCGGTCTCGTCGTCATGACCATTGTGGCGACGCGCTTCCTCGGCCTCGAATTCCTGCCCAAGCTCGAGGAAGGCAATCTGTGGATCCGCGCCACGCTGCCGCCGACGATCTCGCTGACCGAGGGCAACGGCTACGTCAACCAGATGCGCAAGCTGATCGCCAGCTTCCCGGAGGTCGAGTCCGTGGTGTCGCAGCACGGCCGGCCCGACGACGGCACCGATGCGGCCGGCTTCTTCAACGCCGAATTCTTTGCACCGCTGAAGCCGGTCTCGCAATGGCCGGGCAGCCACGACAAGGACGTACTCACCGCCCAGATGCTGAAGCAGCTTCAGGCCAAATTCCCCGGCGTCGAGTTCAACTTCTCGCAGTATCTGCAGGACAACGTCTCGGAAGCCGTGTCCGGCGTGAAGGGCGAGAACTCGATCAAGCTGTACGGCAACGATCTGCAGGCGCTGACCGACACCGCCAACAAGATCAAGGCGACGCTCGCCACCGTGCAGGGCATCACCGACCTCGCGGTGTTCACCTCGCTCGGCCAGCCGACGATTCAGATCGACGTCGATCGCGCCCGCGCGGCGCGTTACGGCCTGTCGCCGGGCGACATCAACGCCACGATCCGCGTCGCCATTGGCGGCGACTCCGCCGGCGATCTCTACGAGCCGGGCAGCGATCGGCATTTCCCGATCATCGTCCGGCTCGCACCAGAATATCGCAAGAGCGCCGAGGCGATCCACAATCTGCGTATCGGCGTTCAGGGGCCGAACGGCATCACCCAGATTCCGCTCAGCGAAGTCGCCGACATCCAACTGGTCTCCGGCGCCGCCTACATCTATCGCGAGGACCAGGAGCGCTACCTGCCCGATCAGTTCTCGGTGCGCGAGCGTGACCTCGGTAGCGCTATCCAGGAGGCGCAGGAGAAGGTCGCCCAGCAGGTCAAGCT